>DASTXK010000083.1:0-11887 GCA_035765555.1 Acidobacteriaceae bacterium | reverse complement strand
CAAGTGCTGCGGGCTGATGCGGAACATCGTCGTGCAGAGGCAGCCCGTATCGTCGAGCGTGATGATCCGCTTGCCCAAGGGCGCGAACTGCTTGGCCAGCCGGTTGACCAGATGAATTTCCGTTCCGATGGCGAACATGGTTCCTTCGGGAGCTTCGGTAACGTAGCGAATGATGCGCTCGGTCGAGCCCTGCGCATCGGCCTTGCGGCAAACCTCGTGCCGGCACTCCGGATGCACGATGACTTGAATGCCCGGATACTTGGCGCGCACCCTGTCTACATGGCCCGGCAGAAACCGCCCATGCACGGAGCAGTGGCCCTTCCACAAAATGATCTTCGCCGCTCTGAATTGCTCAGGCGTCAGACCGCCGTTCATCTGAAATGGATCAAACACCACCAGCTTGTCCAGCGGAATTCCCATGTTGACCGCCGTGTTGCGGCCCAGATGCTGGTCCGGCAGGAACAGAATTTTTTCCGCCCGCGCGAATGCCCACTCGAACGCTTTTTGCGCATTCGACGAGGTGCAGACCAGCCCGCCGCGCTCGCCGCAAAACGCCTTGATAGCGGCTGACGAATTCATGTAGGTCAGCGGCAGAATCTCTTCCGCGCCAAGGCCCGCGTCCAGAATCGTCTCCCAGCAGGCCTCCACCTGGCCAATCTCCGCCATGTCGGCCATGGAGCAGCCGGCGTTCAGATCGGGCAGGACCACCTTCTGCTCCTCGCGCCCGAGCAGGTCGGCGCTCTCGGCCATGAAGTGGACGCCGCAGAAGACCAGGTACTCAGCCTCGGACTGCGATGCTATTTTCGATAGTTTGTAGGAGTCGCCGGTGTAGTCGGCGAAACGGATCACTTCATCACGCTGATAATGGTGGCCCAGCAAAACCGTCGTTTTGCCCAGTTTGGCTCGGGCCGCCGCGATTCGCTCGTCCATCGTGTGGTCGGGCATCGCAAGGTAGTTATCAAGGGAGCAGCTCTGCCCTTCTTCAACAGCAGCCGTCTCTACCGCTTCTTCTTCCAGTACACTCATTTTTTCCGCCTTCAGTCCGAACTTCGGACGGGGATGTTGAAAGCAATTACCTCTGGGTCGCAGTCGATTCGCCGCGGCTCGTAGCCGCTCAACCGACGGGGATGTTGCAACCCGCTGTTCTTTCGATGGATCCGCGCGGCGTCTGGTCGCAAAAAACCTGCTGCGCGAAGCTCCATTCTTAGCTTATTACAAGTCTAACCAAACAAGCGCGAAAGCGCGCGCCCGCTGCGCGGAAACGCCGTTTTCGGCCTCCCAAGGTGGTCAAATCCGGATTGTGGGGTTCCAATCCAGCGGGTATCATGGGAGCAATGCATTTCGCCGATTCCATCGTTATTTTCCTGCTCGCGCTGATCCTCTTCGGCCCCAAAAAATTGCCGGAGGTCGCGCGCCAGGTTGGAAAATTGATGATGGAGTTCCGCCGCGCGTCGAATGAGTTCAAGTCCCAGATTGACGACGAGCTGCGGGCAATGGAACAGCAGGACCGGCAGAAAAAGCTGGAAGCGACAGCCGCGCAGACGCCCGCGCTTACCGCTCCGGAAAACACATCGGCGGAATCGACGGAATCGGAAGAGGAAGACTACTCCCACAGGCGGCGCCCGCTCGATGAGGATATGTACGACGACGAGGATGAGATGGAAGATGCGGCCGAGCCTGTGATTCTTCCTCCATCCACCGGCGAGCCCATCCGCGCGGACCGGCCGAACAAGCCCAGCATGCCGGTTGCCCCGCCCGAAATGGTGGAGGCCGCCGCCGCCGATCCGCATCCCGTTTACGCCGAGGCGCTCGCCGCCGAGCGGAACGGAAGCTCGAACCATACCGGCCCAGAGCCAGAGAGCGCACAGGCCATAGTGAATCATGGATGACATCCTGGACCGAGCAAGGTCCGCCGTATCACAACGCGCAGAACTACCCGGAATGAGCCTCCTCGAACACCTTGAGGAGCTGCGCCGCCGTCTGATCCATTCCGCGTTCTACCTTATTGGCGGGTTCGCCATCGCGTGGGCCTTTCACGACAAAATTTACGGGTTCATGGAAGAACCCATTGTCTACGCCCTCCGGCGGCACAATCTGCCCACGCAATTGGTCATTCACAACCCGGTCGACGGCTTCAACATGTACCTGAAGATCAGCTTCATGGCCGGGTGCATCATCGCGTCGCCGTTCATTCTTTATCAGGTGTGGCTGTTCATTTCGCCGGGGCTTTACCAGAACGAGAAGCGCTATGTGGTGCCGTTCATGGGCGCAACGGTCACTCTGTTTCTGGCCGGAGCTTACTTCGGCTTCCGGTGGGTCTTTCCCGGCTCGCTCGATTTTCTCTTCACCTTCAGCAAGCAATTTCTGCCACTCATCGAGATCAACGAGTACACCAACCTTTTCCTGACCGTGATCCTTGGACTGGGCGCGGCCTTTGAGCTGCCGATTCTGGTGTTCTTCCTCTCGCTATTTGGCATTGTCAGCCCCAAATTCTTATGGAAGAACATTCGCTTCGCCGTGCTCATCATCTTTATCTTCGCGGCCATTATCACGCCCACGCCCGACCCGCTGACGATGTGTGTTTTCGCGACGCCGCTGCTTGCGCTTTACCTCATCAGCATCGGCGTGTCGTACAGCGTGAGTCCCGCGCGGCGGAGAAAAAAGAAGGAATCGGCCTCCGTATAAGCGTTCCATAGCTTTAAAGTGGAAGAATGTTTGAGGGAGCAACCCCGGCCTACTGGATCGCCTTTGCCGTAATTGTGGCCGTGCTGCTTTTTGTTGACCTGGCGCTTCTGCACCGGGGCAGCCGCTCCGTCTCAGTCCGTACCGCCTGGGCATGGACCGCTATCCTCGCCGCACTGGCCTTCTGCTTCGCCATTTTTCTCGGGCACACCCAAGGCAAGCAGCGCGGGCTTGAATTTCTCTCCGGCTACCTGGTTGAAGGCTCGCTGAGCATCGACAATCTTTTTGTCTTCCTGCTCATGTTCCGCTCGCTCAAGCTCAATATTGAACAGCAGCACGAAGTCCTGCTCTGGGGAGTCATCGGGGCGATCGTGATGCGCGCCGTCTTCATTTTTGTAGGCGCGTCTCTGCTGGCCCACTTCATCTGGATCGAGTACGTCTTCGGGGCCATTCTTCTGTTTGCCGCCATTAGGCTGATGCGGCACCAGTCGGAAATGGATGAGCCTTCCGGGCCAATCCGCTGGCTCATGCAGCGCGCCGGGAGCGGCGGTGATGGTCACATCCCGATGCGGTCATTCCTGCTGATTATCCTCGCCGTTGAGGCCACCGACCTGGTCTTCGCGCTCGATTCCGTCCCGGCGGTACTCGCAATAACGCGCGACACATTCGTCGTCTACACGTCGAATATTTTTGCAATTCTCGGGTTGCGCTCGCTTTATTTCGCGCTGTCGCACGCGCTGGACCGCCTGCGCCTGCTGCACTATGGTCTGGCCGTGATTCTGGCTTTCGTGGCAATCAAAATGATTCTGACCCGCTGGGTCGATATTCCTGTGGGTTGGTCGCTTGGTTTTATCGTAGGCGTGCTGGCGCTGTTCGCGATTCTCAGCCGCCTTACCGCGCCAAAACCGGCTGAGGAGCAGCCCCAAAGCTGACGGCCTCGCCCCGCACCAACGAGTGTTTTCCGAAACCCGCGTCGTCGCGTTTGGGAAAATCATTCCGATAGTGCGCTCCGCGGCTCTCCTCTCGCGCCAGCGCCGACAAGACAATCAGCTCCGCCACCGCGTGCAGATTCGCGAATTCAAGCGCAGCCCGGTCCGCCGAAGGATCAACCCGCAGGCGGTCCAGCTCCCGCCGTATCGCGGTAAGTCCTTCGGCATCACGCAGCAGTCCAGCGTTTCTCCACATTTGCCGCTGCAATGATTTCTGCAAGGTGGCAATACTCTCAGGGACGGACTCCGGATACTGCCGCGCCTGACCTGCGCCCGAAGAAACAACCTTCGCTTCCCGCATGGCCGAGGCCGCGCGCGCGCCAAAAACCAGCCCTTCCAGCAGCGAATTGCTCGCCAGCCGGTTGGCGCCATGCACGCCCGTGCAGGCCACCTCACCCGCCGCATACAAACGCGCGAGCGACGTTCGCCCGTCCACATCCGTCCGCACGCCACCCATCAGGTAGTGCGCCGCCGGACGCACCGGAACCAGGTCGCGCGACAACTCCAGCCCGTGCTGGGCGAGAAAAGCCGAAATTCCAGGAAAGCGCGTGTGCGGATCAATGTTCGTGACGTGCCGCATGTCCAGATACACCGGAAGCGGCTCGCCGCCAGGCCCTGTGCCCTCGCGCACAATCGCGCGCGCCACCACGTCGCGCGGAGCCAATTCCAGCAGCGGATGATAGCGCTCCATAAACCGCTCGCCCTGCGAATTGACCAGATACGCACCCTCGCCCCGCAGCGCCTCCGACAAAAGAAATCGCGGAACTCCCGGAAGGCTCAACGCCGTGGGATGAAACTGGTAAAACTCCATATCGGAGATTTCCGCGCCCGCGCGCCACGCCATCGCAATGCCGTCGCCGGTGGCCACCGCGGGATTGGTTGTGTCGCTGTAAACCTGGCCCGCGCCGCCACTGGCCAGCAGCACCGCGCGCGCACGCACCGCGACCAGTTCGCCATCGGCCCCGAGAAGAATTGCTCCCACGACCGCACCGTCTTCGACGATCAAGTCGGCGGTTGTTGTCCATTCCAGCAGCGTGATGTTTTTCTGCGCGCGCGCGTGGGCCAGCAGAGAGCGACCGATTTCCGCTCCCGTCGCATCGCCGTTGGCGTGAAGAATTCGATTGC
The DNA here is from genome assembly GCA_035765555.1 of Acidobacteriaceae bacterium. Taxonomy (GTDB): domain Bacteria; phylum Acidobacteriota; class Terriglobia; order Terriglobales; family Acidobacteriaceae; genus Silvibacterium. The sequence goes on along the minus strand of DASTXK010000083.1, from coordinate 7,091 downwards.
GGCTGTGCGCGCCTTCGCGGGTCAGCATCAGCCGCCCGTTTTCGCGGTCGAAGCCCGTACCCCAGCGCAGCAACTCCTCAACGCGCAGCGGGCCCTCTTCCACCAGAATTCGCGCCGCCTCGCGGTCCACCAGCCCGTCGCCCGCGCGAACCGTGTCTTCCAGATGCAGCGAGACATCCTCATCGCCGCCCATGGCCACGGCAATGCCGCCCTGCGCGTAGTGTGTGTTCGACTCGCCCAGCGCCTCTTTGGTGACCACCAGCACGCGGCCCGTCTCGCACAACTCGATTGCGGCACGCAGCCCCGCAATCCCCGCGCCCACAATCAGAAAATCCGTATCTTTCGCGATCGCCATTTCTCTCAGGCTACTGCTTCAATTTTAGACCGTGTTGCGGTGTCCATTTGCGACGGGCGCAAAGTACACCGCAATTGGGCAAGCGACGGAACCGCGAAATCTTCGATACGATGAAACCATCGTGCGCACAATTCACGTCAACACAGCCTCGGCAAAATATCCTGTTCACGTCGGCTCCGGTCTTCTTGCCGGGTTCGGCAAGCGCCTGCAAAAAGTCACCGGCAAATCGCGCCGCGTGTTCGTCCTCACCTCGCCGGCGATTTGGTCGCTTTGGGGCAAGCAATTTCTTTCCGGATTTCCCAAAGACCAGCAGCCGACCGCGCTGTTTCTCCCGCCCGGAGAACAGCACAAGCGGCTCGCCGGAGTCGAACGCCTCGCCACTGAGCTTTCCATCGTTGGCGCTGACCGCTCCTCGCTGCTCGTCGCCTTTGGAGGCGGAATCATCGGCGACGCGGGAGGCTTTCTGGCCGCGATTTACATGCGCGGAATCCCCTACGTTCAGGTGCCCACAACGCTGCTTGCGCAGGTCGACTCCTCTGTCGGCGGCAAGACCGGAGTCAACCTGACCTCGGGCAAAAATCTCATCGGAAGCTTTCACCAGCCGCTCGCCGTCTTTGCCGACGTGGACGTACTGAAGACCTTGCCACCGCGCGAACTGCGCGCCGGCCTCGTCGAGAGCGTGAAGGCCGGAATTATCCGCGACCCCAGCCTCTTTCGTTTTCTCGAAACCCGTCGCGACGGCATTCTCGCCGGCGACTCCATTGCGCTTCAGCGCGTCGTCGCATTGTCTGTCGCCATGAAGGCCGAAGTTGTCGGAATCGACGAGCGCGAGTCCGGCTTGCGCATGATCCTCAACTTCGGGCACACGCTCGGCCACGCCATTGAAGCCGTTACCGCATACAAAAAGCTGCTCCACGGCGAGGCCATCGCCTGGGGCATGCTGGCCGCGCTCAACCTCAGCCGCTCGCGTCAACTGCTTCCCGAAAAAGAAGCCCAGCGCATCGCGCAACTCATCCGCGCCTTTGGCCCGCTGCCCTCGTTCCACGCCACTGTTCCGGAACTGCTGGAAGCCGCCGCGCGCGACAAGAAGAACAAGGCCGGGACCCGCCGCTTCGTCCTCACCACCGGCATCGGCAAAGCCATAGTCGTGGAAGACGTAACTGATGCGGAGATCACCGCCGCCGCCGAACCCGTTCTGCGCGAGGCACGACGGTGAGCGCTACCGGGGCGCAGCCCGCCGGAGCATCCGACGAGCAAAGCTCCGCCGCAGCCGTGCGGCAAATGTTCGACAACGTCGCGCCGCGCTACGACCTGCTGAACCACGTCCTTTCGTGCAATATTGATCGCTTGTGGTGGCGGCGCACCGCGCGCCGCTTTCGCGAAGTTCTCGCGCGGCCCGAAGCCTCCGTCCTCGACATTTGCTGCGGCACCGGAGACATGACCTTGGCCCTGCTGCGCCATCGTCCTCAGGGCGCGAAGCCCATCGTCGCAGCCGATTTTTCGCACGCCATGCTTGTTCGCGGTGCGGAGAAGCTTCGCAACCGCAACGCGGTCGCAATCGAGGCCGACGCGCTTCACCTTCCACTTGCAGACAATTCGCTCGACCTCATCACCACGGCTTTCGGATTTCGCAACCTCGCGAATTACGAAGCAGGTCTGCGCGAATTCCATCGCCTGCTTCGTCCCGGGGGCGATCTCGGCATCCTCGACTTCAGCGAGCCCGGCGGCCTTATCGGCAAGTTCTACGCCTTTTACTTCCGCCGTGTTCTTCCCGCTGTTGGCTCAATGATCTCCGGAACGGGGACCGCCTACAGCTATCTGCCCGCATCGGTGCATCGATTTCCGCCGCCACCCGCAATGCTCGCGCTGATGCAAAAGGCCGGCTACACCGACGTCTCCTGGACGCCCTACACCTTCGGAATCGCGGGCCTCTATCGAGGAGTCAAACTATAGCGCGCAGCTTGTTCCGCGTGTACGCTGAAGGTTGCCATGAGCCAGCCTGCGCCGCCACTTCCGGACCACTCCGCAACGGCGGAGAAAAAATCCGCAGCGGCCCTGTCCGTGACGGCGGCCGCATGTATGGCTGTGCTCAAGCTGGTTGTCGGCCTGCTCAGCGGCTCGCTCGGTCTGCTTTCTGATGCCGCCCACTCGGGAATCGATCTTGCAGGGTCCACGCTCACGCTCTTCTCCGTCCGCGTCTCCGACAAGCCCGCTGACGAGGACCACCCCTACGGTCACGCCAAAGTTGAGAACCTCTCCGCCTTCATCGAAACCTTTCTCATGCTGGCCTCCGCCGTCTGGATCACCGTCCAGGCGATCATTCGCATCTTCTTCAGGCCCGTCGAGCTCCACTACAGCTTCTGGCCGCTGCTGGTGCTGGCCATTTCCATGGTGGTGGACTTTTCCCGCTCGCGCCACCTTAAGGCTGTGGCCGTGCGCCACCACAGCGAGGCGCTCGCCGCGGACGCCTTCCACTTCGCTTCTGACATTTGGGCCAGCGCCGCTGTCTTCATCGGCTTCGGTATTGCCTGGATCGGCTGGGTCCTTAACATTCCATGGCTGCGCTTCGCCGACTCGGTGGCCGCCATCGTTGTCTCGGCGCTGATCTTCTATTTCGGCATGCAACTCGCATTGCGGACCGTTGGCGCGCTTACCGATTCCGTATCGCCGGAAACCAGCCACCGCGTTCTCCACGAGCTTCAGCGCACCGAGGGCGTTCTCTCCGTCGACCAGGCACGCATGAGGCGCGCAGGCGCAAAATATTTTGCCGACTTCACCCTTTCGCTCTCACGCCAGCTCACCTTCCAGAAAGTCGAAGACCTGGTGCGCGAAGCCACCGCCGCTGTACATCGCGTGCTTCCCGGCGCCGACGTGGTCATCCATACTGTCCCGCGCTCCACCGTCGCCGAAAGCATTTTCGACCAGATTCGCGCTGTCGCCTCGCGCAACAATGTCATGCTGCACGACATCAGTGTGCAGTCCATCGGAGGCCGTCTCCGCGTGGAGCAGCATCTTGAGGTCAACGAAAATCTTTCGCTTCAGCAGGCCCACAGCTTCGTCCGCCGCATTGAAGACGAGATTCGCCAGGACCTGCCTCAAGTCGCCGAGGTGCTGACTCACATTGAAAATGAGCCCGCCACCATCGAAAGCCCGCAGATTCTGGAGCGCAATCGCCACGTCGAAGCCCGCCTGCGCCGCGCCGCCGCAGAGTTCCCGGCCATCCTCGACATCCACGAGGTCGTGACCGGGCGCGTCGGCGATAAGCTGCAGGTCTCCTGCCACTGCACTCTTCCCGACGACATGCCGATGCAGCAGGTTCACGAGATCATCACCGGCCTCGAAGATCATCTAAAACTGAAAGCGCCCGAAATCTCTCGCGTGCTTATCCACCCCGAACCGGCAACCGACAACCGCCACTAAAGGAGAAAGAAACAGATCATGATCGCCAGCGTCGAATGGAAGGAAGGAATGCTCTTCGAGGGCCGCAGCCAGAGCGGTCACGTCATCAAGTTTGACGCATCCGACGCTCACGCCTCCGGCCCCAGCCCCATGGAAGCAGTGCTCGCCGCTCTCTGCGCCTGCACTTCCGTCGACGTTGTCAGCATCCTCGAAAAGAAGCGTGAGCCGCTCGCCGGACTTACCATTTCCGCCAACGCCGAACAATCCGCCCAGCCGCCGCGCGTCTTCACGCGCATCCATCTCACCTATCGCATCCACGGACCGGTCGCAAAGAAAGCGGCGGAAGACGCCGTCTCCCTCTCGAAGAACAAATATTGCTCCGTCTCAAAGATGCTGGAGAAAGCCGCCGAAGTGACCTACTCTATCGAGTACGCGGAATAGCCCATGCTGCGCGCCTCCCGATTCCTGCTGGTTCTGCTCGTGCTCGCCGGGCTGGCCCTGCTCTCGGCCATCGTGACCATGCACTTCGCGATTCACGGAGCCGAAGTCACGGTACCCAGCTTCAAGGGACTGACTGTCGCCGAGGCCACCAGCAAGGCCGCGTCGCTCGGCCTGAACCTCAGCGTCGAGAACCACTTCTTCAGCGCGGATGTTCCCGCCGGTCACATCTCCGGCCAGTCTCCCGCGCCCGGGACCGTCGTCCGCCGCCAGTGGCACGTGCAGTTAACCGAGAGCCTCGGCCCGCAGCGCATCGCCGTGCCCAACCTTCTAGGGCTCGACCTGCGCGTCGCCTCCATCGAGCTTCGCGGCGCATCGCTCGATCTTGGATCAATCGCCCGTTTGCCCTGGGCCTACGCCGCACAAGGTGCAATCATCGCGCAGAACCCCGCTGCCGGGGCCGCCGGAGTCGCGCGCCCCAGCGTCAATCTGCTGCTTGCCGCGCCTCCGGACCAGACCAGCCCGGCCTACATCATGCCCAATCTCACCGGGCAAGAATTCGCCACCGCCGAGGCCGAAATCACCCAGGCCGGTCTCACGCTCGCGCCAGAAAAAACAGCACCCGCCGCCATACCCAGTGTCCCGAATTCCGGTTCGAACCAACCGATGCAGCCCGTGGTTTCCGCCGGCACAATCATGAGCCAGTCCCCGGCTCCCGGCGCGCGCGTCGATGCTTCGACGCCGATACAGCTTACGGTTGCGCAATGACCGGGACCCCAGCGACAGGTCTTAGTCGCTGGGGTGGTTAAGGATCGCGGCAAAAAAACCATCACAGGGATGCACGCCGGGTAGAGTCCGCAGGAACCTGCCGCGCAGCGCGGACTCCCGCAGCTTTCTCGCGCCGTCCGCGTGGAGCACGCCCTCGCGCGCCAGCGTGGATATTTCTTCATCCAATGGGACAGCCCCAAACCCGCTTGTCCGGCCGAGACACTCCGCAAGCACGGCTTCATTTTCTTCCGGCTCAAGCGAGCAGGTTGAGTACAGCAGGCGACCGCCGGAAGCAAGCCCCTGGAGCGCGCGCGACAGAATCTTTACCTGACGCTCATGCTGCCGCGCAATCTCAGCCTCGTTGACCCGAAAGCGAATCTCCGGATTCCGCGCAATGGTGCCCGTTCCCGTGCAGGGCACGTCGCAAAGAATCAAATCGTATTCAGGGGCGACTCGCATCTCAGCCGCATCCTCCAATACGAATTTGACCCGCTCGTCTGGGAAATTGCGCCTGATCGCATCCAGACGGCGGCGGCTCACATCCATCGCCGTGATCTTCGCTTCGGGGCTGCGCTCGGCCAGAATTGCCGTCTTGCCGCCGGGGGCCGCGCAGGTGTCGAGAATGTTCGCGCCGCGCCCGGCCAGCTCCGCCACCAGTTGCGAGCCTTCGTCCTGAATCCGCACCCAGCCGCGCCGGAAGGCCTCGCTGCGAACCACATCACCGCGCACCACCCGCCGCGCCGCTGTCAGAAATTCGCCCGACGCGAGCTCGATGCCTTCATCAACCAGCGACCGCTCCGCATCGGGATGCGCGAGCCGCAGGGAGACCGTCGCGGGTTGCTGGTTGTAAGCGCAAATGGCGCGCGCCGCCTCGCGTCCGTAAAAGCGCGCCCACCGCTCCACCATCCAGCGCGGATGCGCAAACGCCTCCGGGCCTTCCCCGCTCTGCTCGCATACACGCGGCAGCCGCGCCAGCTTGCGCAGCACCGCGTTTACCATGCCCGCCGCGAAGGTTTCCCCGGCGTGCTTCGCCAACTCCACGCTTTCGCCAATGGCCGCGTGCGCCGGAATCCGGTCCAGATACAAAAGCTGAAACGCCCCCAGCCGCAACGCTGTCGCCACCGCCGGAGCTAGCTTCGCCTCCGGACGCGCCAGCAGCGAGTGAATCCTGTTATCAAGCTTCATCCGCCAACGCAGGGTTCCCAGCACCAGAGTCGTCGCGAGCGCGCGGTCCTGCGCGGAGAGCGCGTCCACGTTGCGCCCGCGCAGCAGCTCGTCGCTATGCGCATCAGTGGTCGCGACCTTCAGCAGAATCTCAAACGCCGCCGCGCGCGCCGGGGCAATCATTCGCACAGCCTGTCGCCTGGTTGCAGCGCGTGGCCGCGCAGGAAATCCGCCGCCGCCATGCGCTTCTTGCCCTCAAGCTGCATTTCCACCAGTTCCAGCCAACTCGCTTCACCGCAGCCGATGAACAGCCGCTGCTGGTCCACTACCACTTCGCCCGGATATTCAGGTCCGCTCATCAGCGACCCGGCTTCGATGGGCATGAGTTGATGCGCCGTAAGTTTTTTGCCGTTCAGCGTGGTCCACGCGCCGGGCCACGGCTGGAAGCCGCGCCATCGGTTGTAAATGGTCATTGCGGACTGCGTGAAGTCCATCCGCCCGTCTTCCCGCGTCAGAATCGGCGCAGAGGTCGCCGCCGAATCGTCCTGCTTCTGCGGTGTGATCGAGCCTGCGGCCAGCCCTTCCAGTGTTTCCACCATGAGCGCCGCGCCCATCTCCGCCAATAGTGGGAACAGGTCAGCAGCGGTCTGGTCGGGAGCGATGGCCATGGCTCGCTTCAGCAGGATATCGCCCGTGTCGAGCCCCTCATCCAGCCGCATGGTCGTGACGCCCGTCTCCGCTTCGCCGTTCGCCACCGCCCATTGGATCGGCGCGGCCCCACGATATTTCGGCAGCAGCGATCCATGAAGGTTCAGGTTGCCGTGCGGCGGAAGGTCGAGCATCCACTTGGGAATAATGCGCCCATAGGCCACGACCAGAATCGCGTCCGGAGCAATCGCCTCCAATCGCGCCTGGAATTCTGTATTCTTCTTGATTTTTTCCGGCTGGACGACCGGCAGGCCTGCCT
>DASTXK010000082.1:0-9173 GCA_035765555.1 Acidobacteriaceae bacterium | reverse complement strand
CATGACCGTGCAGGAATACACGCCGGAAGGGCTGCGACGCCTGGGCCCGGCCGCCATCGCGCTGGCGGAAGCCGAAGGGCTGCGTGGCCATGCCGACGCCATTCGCGCGCGATCTTTGGAAGTGCTGAAATGAACGACATCACCATCACCACTCCGCAGCCTCGCGACTTGATTCGCCGCATGAAGGACTACCATCCGCCGCTGGGCGACCGCTCGGGCGTGCGGCTGGACTTTAACGAGAACACCTTTGCCTGCTCGCCCAAAGTGCTGGAGACGCTGGGCCGCATCTCGCGCGCCGAACTGACCATGTATCCCGAGCGCGAGCGCGTGGAGCGCATCGCCGCAGCGCACCTCGGCCTCGCGCCCGATCAGGTGTTGCTGACCAACGGCGTCGATGAGGCAATTCATGTCCTTTGCCAGACGTATCTCGGCCCCGGTGATGCGATGCTGCTGCCCGTCCCGACCTATTCCATGTATGCCGTCTACGCTTCCGGTACAGATGCGGCGCTGGTGGAGGTCCCGGCGGGTGAGGACTTTCGGTTCCCGCTTGACGCGCTGCTGTCCAGAATCACGCCCGCCACCAGGCTCATCGCGATTGCGAACCCCAATAGCCCCACCGGGCAGGCGGTGAGTCGAGAAGAAATTCTGCGCGTGCTGGAAGCTGCCCCCCACGCGGCGGTGCTGGTGGATGAGGCTTACTTCCACTTCCACGGCCAGACCGTGATGGATTTGGTTGGTCGCATGCCCAACCTGATTGTGGCGCGCACCTTCTCGAAAGCTTATGGACTCGCCGGGCTGCGCCTTGGCCTTCTTGCCGCCGCTGCGGAACAGATGCAGTGGCTTCGCCGCGTCATCTCGCCTTACAGCGTCAACTCGCTCGCGCTCGCCTGCCTGCCCGCCGCGCTGGAAGATCAGGCCTACATCGACTGGTATGTGAGCGAGGTGCTCGCGGCGCGCGGTGAGTTCACCGCTGCCCTCGAACACCTCGGAGTACTGCACTGGCCATCGGAAGCGAACTTTGTGCTAACCAGCATTGGCCCAAAACACGCGGAGTTTTCGCGTGCCATGCGTGAACGCGGTGTGCTGGTGCGCGACCGCTCCAGCGATCCCGGCTGCGACGGCTGCGTGCGCATCACCATCGGCACGCGCGAGCACACGGCCCAGGGCATCCGCGCCATGGAACAGGTCTTGAAGGAAATCGGCTGGACGGGAGACACGAAGTGAAGAAGCGCACGGCAACCATCGACCGCAAAACGGCGGAGACCGAGATTCACCTGAAGCTCACGATTGAAGGTTCGGGCCGCTACAAGGTTTCGACCGGCATCCGGTTCTTCGACCACATGCTGGAGCTGTTTACGCGCCACGGCGCATTTGATCTTGATCTGACCTGCAAGGGCGACCTCGACGTGGACCAGCACCACACGGTGGAGGACGTGGGCATCGCGCTCGGCGAAGCCATTGACCGCGCCCTCGGCGATAAGCGCGGCATTCTGCGTGCCGGATATTTCCTGATGACCATGGATGAGACGCTGGGCCTAGCCGCCATCGACCTGAGCGGACGCGCCGCGCACGTGGTGGACACCAAAGTAAAAACCCGGCTCGTCGGCGATTTGCAATCTGAACTGGTGGAGGACTTCTTCGAGGGCTTCGCGCGCGGCGCTCGCGCCAATGTGCATTTGAAAACGATGTATGGCCGCTCCAACCACCACAAAATCGAAGCGCTGTTCAAGGCATTCGCACGCGCGCTGCGCGTGGCGTGTTCGCGCGACAAGCAGCTTGGCAAGATGCTGCCCTCGACCAAGGGGCTGCTGTGATCGCCGTCGTTGACTACAAGGCCGGAAACCTCGCTTCCGTGATGAAGTCGCTGGCCGCCGTCGGGGCCAACGCTGTCTCCACTGAAGACCCCGAGGTCGTCCGCCGCGCGGAGAAAATCATCCTGCCCGGCGTTGGGCACTTCGCCGCGACTAAGTTTCTTGAGCAGCGCGGACTGAAGCAGGCGATTGCCGAACGCGTCGGCTCGGGCACGCCGTTTCTCGGAATCTGCGTTGGCCTGCAATGGCTCTTTTCCGGAAGCACGGAAGCTCCGGAATGCGCTGGTCTCGGCGCGTTCGACGCGGTCTGCGAGCGCTTTGCCGAGGGAAAGAAAATTCCGCACGTCGGCTGGAACTCGCTGGATGTCCGCGAAGGCCCGCGGCTGCTGGCGGGCGTTCCTACAGGCAGCTTCGTCTACTTCACGCACTCCTATCGTGCTCCGGTCGTGGGCGAAACAGTAGCGGTTACGAGTTATGACGAGGACTTTACCGCCGCCGCCGAAAAGGACAACATCATGGGCGTGCAGTTCCACCCCGAAAAATCCGGTGCGGCGGGCCTCCAAATTCTGCGCAATTTTGTGGAGCTGCCATGCTGACCCGGCGGATCATCGCCTGCCTCGACGTGAAGGGTGGGCGCGTAGTGAAAGGCGTGCAGTTTGTGGACTTGGTGGACGCGGGCGATCCAGCGGAGCTCGCCGCGCGTCACGCCGAAGCCGGTGCCGACGAGATCGTGCTGCTCGACATTACAGCCACGCACGAAGCCCGCGGAATCCTGATCGACACGGTGCGCCGCACGGCGCAGCGGCTCTTCATTCCTTTTACTGTTGGCGGAGGCGTGCGCACGCTCGACGACGCGACGGCCGTGTTTGACGCGGGCGCGGACAAGGTCAGCATCAACTCCGCCGCGCTGCGCCGTCCCGAATTGATTGACGAAATCGGTGCGCGCTTCGGAGCGCAGGCCGTCATCGTCGCCATTGACGCGCGCCGCAACGGCACAGGCGCCGAGGTCTTCATCAACGGCGGCCGCAAGCCCACGGGGCGCGGCGTAGTGGAGTGGGCGCGTGAGGCCGAGCAGCGCGGCGCGGGAGAAATTCTGCTCACATCCATGGACGCCGACGGCACCCGCGCGGGCTTCGACTGCGAGCTGACGGCTCAAGTGAGCGAGGCAGTTCAGATTCCCGTCATCGCTTCCGGCGGGGCCGGCAACGCGGCGCACTTTTCCGACGTTTTTCTGCGCGGCAAAGCGGACGCGGCGCTCGCGGCCAGCATTTTTCACTTCGGCATTTCCGACGCCCGCGCCCTCAAGCAGCAGATCGCGCAATCAGGCGTCGCCATGAGGCTGCCTTGCTGATTCCTTCCATTGATCTGATGGGCGGCCGAATCGTCCAGCTTGTGCAGGGAGAAAAGCTCAAGCTCGCCTTTGATGATTTCGAGTACTGGATCGAGCGCTTCTCCGGATACCCCACGGTGCAGTTGATCGATCTGGACGCGGCCATGCGGCAGGGCGACAACGCGGCCCTGATCGCACAAATCGCGAAGCGGCTTCCGTGCCAGGTTGGCGGCGGCATCCGCACGGCGCAGCAGGCGCAGGCGCTGCTCGATGCCGGAGCGCGGCGGGTGATCTTCGGCTCCATTCTGTTCAGCAGTGAGGGAGTCGCGACCGAAACCGCCGCGTCCATCTCCCAGGCCATCGGCTCCGAGCGGTTCATTGCCAGCATCGACACCAAAGCAGGCAAGGTCGCGGTGCGCGGCTGGAAAGACAATGTTGACCTCACGCCAGAGGACGCCATTCGCGCGCTGGAACCTTACTGCGGCGCGTTTCTCTACACGCACGTTGACACGGAAGGCACTCTGAGCGGCTTTCCCATTGAGCGCGCGCGCACGCTGCGCGGCCTTACTTCGCGGCAGCTTATCGTCGCCGGAGGCATCCGCGAGCAGGCGGAAATTGATTTGCTCGACGCGATCGGCGTGGATGCCGTGGCCGGAATGGCCGTCTATTCGGGGCTGCTGGCTACCTGAGCTGTCTGCCGCGCGCCCCTCTGGATTCGCGGCTGCGATAAATCGCCCCGATCACCACAAATACAGCCGTCGCGATGCCGATCACCAGCGTGTTCAGGTTGTGATGGCGCAACACAAGATTGACCACCAGCAGCGCAAACCACGCGGCGGCCAGAATAAACCAGATTGTTGAGCGGCGCTGCATTTCTTTCGGAGAATACCACGGATGTCTTAAGCTATTGAGTCCGGGGCCAATGGGGTGAATTTGGATTGAAGGGCAAAGGCATGACTGCAAAGCGCAGCGGTTTGAGGGTGGCGAAACGGCTGGATGAGGTTGGGTTTTCCGACATTGTGCAAATCCGCAATAAGGTGCTGGAGTTGCGCGCCGCGGGCAAGCAGGTCCATGCCTTCCACGGCGGCGAGCCGTTTTTCGACACGCCGGAGCGAATCAAGTATGCGCAGGTTAAGGCGCTGGTGGAGAACCGGACGCGCTATGCGCCCTCCTCCGGAATTGAGCCGCTGCGTGAAGCGCTCGCAAAAAAGCTCCAGGAAAAAAATGAAATCCCCGCGCGGAAGGACGACGTGATCGTGACGTCCGGCGGCGCGCACGCCTTGTATTCCGCATTTCAGGCGGTGCTCGATCCCGGCGATGACTTGCTTTTGTTCTCGCCCTACTGGACGCCCATTCGCGACATGGTGACGGGTACAGGCGCACGCGCGCTGCTGGTGCCCACAGCCACGGCGCGGCGCAACGGCATTGCAAAAACGCTCGAGCAGTTTTCGACGACATGCACCCGCGCTATTTACTACAACACGCCCCAGAACCCTTCAGGCACGGTGTTTTCTCGCGAGGAGGCCGAGGAGGTCGCGGCGTTCGCGAGAAAGCGCGACCTGATTGTGATTGCCGATGAGGCCTACGAGGACCTGGTTTACGAGGGTGGGCATTTTTCCATCGCCTCGCTGCCCGGAATGGCGGAGCGCACCATCACCTGCTACACATTTTCAAAATCGTATGGCATGACCGGCTGGCGTGTGGGTTATGCGGTCGCAAAAGAGCCCTTCATGACGGCGCTGCGTAAGCTGGTGCTCTATTCCGTCAACGGCGTCTCCACTCCCACGCAGTGGGCCGCGCTGGAGGCCCTCGCCATTCCGCAAAGCGCTATCGATGCCCGCCGCGACGAGTACCGCGAGCGCCGCGATCTGCTCGTCGACGGCCTGCGCGCCGCCGGCCTCGAGTGCGCCACGCCGGAAGGCGCCTTCTACGCCTTCCCCGAGGTTCGGCAATTGAGCAAGGACAGCCGCAAGGCCTCCGCGATGCTGCTGGACAAAGCTCACATCGCCACCATTCCCGGCGTCGTGTTCGGAGCGCAGGGCGAGGGGCATGTCCGCTTCGGTTACGCCGTGCCCAAAGAGGCGATTGCGGCTGGCCTGAAAGCGCTGGCCGAGTTCATGCGCAATGTCTCGCCAGCGGCGGCAAAGTAGGCGCGCCTCAGGAAAAACCAAATCTCCGGTCGAGGCTCAGCGCGCCGCCGCCGGAAAAAATCAGCATAATGGCAATGGCGGCCAGCGCGGCCACGTAGCTGTAGCTGTTGTATCCATGGTGAATGGCGACAGCGAACAGCGCCACCAGCATATTCACCGTTACAAAAATCGCCGCCACGCGCGTGAACAGCCCGAAGAGAATCAGGATCCCGCCCACAAGTTCCGTTAAGGCCGAAACGTATCCCAGCCAGCCCGGGAAACCGAGCGTGGCAACGTAGTGCGTAAAATGATGCAGCGCATCATGCGAAAAAACCTTCTGGTAGCCGTGATAAATAATCGAAAGCGCGAGCGCAAGCCGAAGAGCAAGTGATCCCCACGACTGACCGCGATTGAGTCTTTGCAGCATTCAAAACTCCTCCACGAAAGACTACCGGAAACCGACCCGAGTGTCCCGGTTACAATGCACGCAGCGCCATTTACAATGCTGGCCGCATCGCTTCTCCGGATTTCATGCACCTTCTCGCCTCTCACGCACTCTGGATATGGATTGTTTCGCTGGCCGGCATCCTCTGCATGTTGCTGCGCCCCTGGCGCATTCCGGAAGCGGTCTGGATCTCTGCCGCCGCCATTCTGCTCATCGCCACTGGACTCATCACAACTGAGCTGGCGAAGAGCGCCGCGGCCGAGGGCACGAATGTTTATCTGTTCCTGGCCGGAATGATGCTGCTGGCCGCCCTTGCCGATCATGAGGGAGTCTTTGACTGGATCGCCGACATCGCCATGCGGCGCTCCAAAGGTTCGGCGCGGCGGCTTTTTCTGTTGATTTATGCCGCTGGCGTGATCGTTACGGCGCTGCTCTCGAACGACGCAACCGCAGTCGTGCTTACACCCGCGGTGCTGGCCGCTGTGCGCCGCGCCCGCGTCAATCCTAAGCCTTATTTGCTGGCGTGCGCGCTGGTGGCCAACGCCGCCAGTTTCCTGCTGCCCATGTCGAACCCCGCCAATCTCGTGGTGTACGGCAACCAACTTCCGCCGCTCAGCGCCTGGCTCAGGATTTTCATCCTGCCCTCGGTCGCGGCAATCGTCATCACCTATCTCTGTTTGCGACTGCTCTCAAGAGACGCACTGGGTTTCGAGATCGGCCCGCCGCGCGACCGCGTCGTCCTCCTTCCCGCCGGACGCATCGCGCTTGCAGGGCTTGTCCTCGCTGTCGTGGTATTGCTTGCCGCATCCGCATTGCGCGTTCAACTTGGTCTGCCCACCTGCGCGGCCGCTGTGGCCGCGCTCGTTGCCGTCGGCGTGAAAGACCGGGCGGTTTTTCGCCGCACAGCTCTCAAAGTTTCCTGGAGCATCCTGCCTCTGGTCGCCGGACTATTTGTTTTGGTTGAATCGCTGAACAGCGCGGGCCTGCTGCAATTGATTGCGGATTCCTTCCACTGGCTCGCAAGCGCGCCCACCCTGGCGGCCAGCTTTGTCGCGTCGGGCGGGGCCGCGCTCCTCTCCAACCTGATGAACAATCTTCCCGTGGCCCTGGCCGGCGGGGCGGTGCTCAACTTCACGCCTCAACTCTCGCCGGCGGTTTTGATCGGCGTGAACCTCGGCCCGAATCTCTCTGTCACGGCTTCGCTCGCAACCATCCTCTGGCTCATGGCGCTCCGCCGCGAGCAGGTGCAGATCACCCGTTGGGAGTTTTTCAAGACAGGGCTTGTCGTCATGCCCGCGGCATGGCTCGTCAGCATTTTGGTTTTACGCTTCTGAATGGATTGCGGCTGTGGTGCGGGTTACATGACCAATGCAACCCGCTCCAGTTCTGATTGAATGCACTCGTGCGAACATCCAGGGCCTTCCATTCGCAGGACAGCATCGCGCGCCTGCTCGGGGGTCACGCCATAGCCGCGCCCCGCGAGAAAGGCCGACAGGACTTCACCCGCCTGCCACAGGTCGATTCCAGACCGCGTCAATTCGTCTCTGAGGGTGGTGAGCTCGTTCGCTGCGAATTTCTCGATCTTTACGGTTTCGGCCATCGTGTTTAACCTCCGTTCCTGGAAAACACATCTGCCAGATTAGACACGTACCAATAGGCGGGTGTTGCTGTGCCAATTGCAATTTCTTTTTCACTGAAACTTCTCGATACATTGCAAATTGGGTTACGAGCGGCTTTCTTCGCTTCCGCATCCGGAAGCTTGCCCCGCAACGCGCCGTGGAGGCTCGAACACCTCATCCGCAAAATGCCTTAAGCTAAAGGGAGTTATGCCGGAGCAACCCAAAAGTCACTCGTGGGCATTCATGTTCGCGGTCCTCGTAGTTTTCCTGGCCGCCGCGTCCGCCATCGCTTACGAAATCATCTCTCAGTACTTTCACCACTGAGGTCTGGACCGGAGCCGGAATGCGTGCGCGACACCAGCAAAACGGGAATGCCGTCCACAATCGGATAACTCTTCCCACATTCCCTGCATCGTACCTCGCCCGACTCAAGGACCAGCCGCCCGTGGCACGCGGGGCAAACAAGCATCTCCAGTATTTGTGCGACCCGCTCAATGTCCTGCATTCAGCCAGTGTATCCAACCCGGCCCGGAGGCCCTGACCATGCTGCGAGCGGGACTCACCGGCGGGCTTGGCAGCGGCAAGACCACTGTGGCGGAAATCTTCCGCTCGCTCGGCGCGCACGTCATCCAGGCGGACGCCATCGGTCGCGAGATGATGTCTCCCGGCCACGATGTCTATGACGAGATCATCCGGCGCTTCGGGCCGGAAGTGGTTCGCGCCGACGGCTCGCTTGACCGCCGCCTTCTCGCCGACCTCGCCTTCCGGCAAAACCGCCTCGCCGAGCTGAACCAGGTCGTGCATCCTCCCGTCATCGCCGCGCAGCAGCAATGGGCCGAGGAGATTTTCGCCAAAGATTCCGACGCTGTCGTCATCGTCGAGTCGGCGCTCATCTTTGAGGCCGACCGGCAAGGCTCCGCTCCCGGCTGGAGGCAGCGCTTCGATAAAATCCTTCTCGTCACCGCGCCCATCGAGCAGCGCATCGCGCGTTACGTTGACCGCATGGCCGCGCTTCCGGGTGCGCCCTCGCGCGCGGAGCTCGAAGCCGACGCCCGCCGCCGCATCGCCGCGCAGATTCCCGACGAGGAGAAGATTCCGCTCGCCGACTACGTCATTCACAACCACGGCCCGCTCGCCGCCACACGCCTTGAGGTCGAGCGCATCTTCGCTGAACTCGCCCAGGCTTCCCGAAACCGGGCGCAAACTTTGTAGAATCAAAGCAGCGGCGTTCCGCGCCTTATCCTCCGAATCGAGACCCAGACCATGACTTTTCGCAGGATCGTGATTGTCCTCGTACTTGTTGGCGGCTTCGCCTACCTCACGACTCTGAATTTCTCTCCGCTGCGGCAACGCTTCGGAGGTCACGGGCCCATCGCCCATCTGTCGCTCACCGAGGCGCACGCCGCGCCTGAGTACACGCCGGACGAGCTGAACAACATGGCCGTCTACAAAAGGGCGCTGCCCTCGGTCGTCAATGTCACTTCCGCCTCGCTGGCGTACAACTTCTTTCTCCAGCCCGTTCCCCAGCAGGACCAAGGCTCCGGCTTCATCCTCGACAAGCAGGGACACATCCTCACCAACAACCACGTCATCGCCGGCGGACAGCAGATCGAGGTCACGCTTTCCAACAAGCGCCGCTACAAAGCCCAGGTCATCGCGCACGATCCCAGCCACGACCTCGCCCTGCTGCAAATCGACGCGCCCGACCTCGTCCCCGCCACTCTCGCGCAGACCTCGCGCAACCTCGTCGTGGGGCAGAAGGTCTACGCCATCGGCAACCCCTTCGGCCTCAACGGAACCATGACCACCGGCATCATCAGCGCCATCCGCTCCATTCAC
>DASTXK010000081.1:0-4998 GCA_035765555.1 Acidobacteriaceae bacterium | reverse complement strand
ATCGCCTCAAGCACCATGGCGCAGTCCTCAACGCCGCGACAGATTGGCCCCAGCTTGTCCATTGTCCAACTCAGGGCCATCGCTCCGGTGCGCGGCACGAACCCGAACGTTGGCCGAAAGCCGGTGACGCCGCAGCGCGTCGAGGGCGAGGAAATGGACCCAAGCGTCTCCGAACCGATGGAGAAGGCGACGCATCCTGCTGAGGTCGCCGACGCCGGCCCGGCGGATGATCCGCTGGAGCCTTGCTTTGGGTTCCACGGATTGCGCGTGCGCCCCCCGAACCACCAGTCGCCCATGGCCAGCGCACCCAGCGTGAGCTTGGCGACCAGCACCGCTCCGGCGGCATCGAGGCGCTTGACCACGGTCGCGTCCTCGTCGATCATCTGATGCTCGGACCCGCCCGCGCCCCATGTGGTGGGATAGCCCTTCACCGCGAGCAGGTCTTTCGCCCCCCAGGGCAATCCGTGGAGCGGCCCGCGATATTTCCCAGCGGCAATTTCCCGGTCGGCCTCCCGGGCCTGCCACAGCGCGCGGTCTTCCGTCAGCGTGATGGTGAAGTGCAGCAGCGGATCATATCGCTTCAGCCGCGCCAGGTACATCTGCGTGAGATCGAGCGACGAGACTTTGCGGCGCCGCACCAGATCGGCTAGTTCCGGAACACTGTGAAACGCCACCTTCTCCAGATCGCGCGGCATGGTCGCAACGGCATGGCTGTAGACTGCTGGTTGCCGCTCCGTATTCACGGACGCGCCGGGCGGCAGCGGGTCGAAGACGAAAGCCGGCGCGACGCTGTTGGGAAGGTGCAGCTTGCGGATCTCCGCGTAAGCCCGGCGCTGCTCGTTCAGCCCGCCCAGCATCATTTTGGCCTGCTCGGGCGTGATGGTGACACCCGCGAGCGCGGCGGCCTGGTCGATCATTTCTTGTGTGATTGGTGCGAGCTTCGGCTTGGCCTGACCTGGGGTCTTGGCCTGCGGCTTGGCTTCGGCCTGAGAAGCGAGCGCGTAGAGCGCCCCGGGAAACAGAGTGGAGGCAAGGCCGGCGCTGGCGGTGACGGCGAGGAAGTGTCTGCGGTCGAGCGGCATGGATCGTCCTTTTTTCCGGAAGAGCAAGTATAGCGGTCAGCCAGCCACCCGGTCAGCCAGAATCCTTCACGCTGGCCTTCTACCGATCGCCGGCCGCGTATCCTTGTACCCTGTTCCGCAGCGCCTCCGCAATATCCGCAATCGCCACATCTTCACTGGACGATTTGGAACGCGTCACCAGCTCCACCTTGCCTTCGGCAGTCTTCTTGCCCACATTAACGCGATATGGAATTCCGACCAGATCGGCGTCCTTGAACTTCACCCCCGCGCGCTCCTCGCGGTCGTCCAGCAGCACGTCGAACCCAGCCTGCTGCAGCAGTTCGGCAATCTGCGATCCGGCGGCCAGCAGGTTCTGGTCCGCGACGTTCGTGATGGTCACGACCACGTCAAACGGAGCAATCGCCGGAGGCAGCCAGAAACCGTTCTGGTCATTGTTCTGCTCAATGCAGGCGGTCAGGATGCGCTCAATCCCGATTCCGTAGCTGCCCATGATCGGAATCACTTCCTTGCCGTTCGGGTCGAGCACGCGTGCGCCCATGCTTTCCGAATACTTATACCCCAGCTTGAAGATATGCCCAATCTCGACCGCCTTTGCCACCTTCAGCGGCTCGCCGCAGTTCGTGCACGCCTCACCTTCGGCCACATTGCGAATGTCCGCCGCAAGGGTCCAGCTAAAGTCGCGGCCCGGAGTGATGTTGCGATAGTGGTAGTCCATCTTGTTGGCCCCGCCGACAAGGTTCTCGCGCCCTTCCAGCCCGTGGTCCACAATCACTTTTACGCCGCTGTCGTGGACTGTCTTTGCCGGGACAAGCCCCACCGGCCCAAGGTATCCAGCCGGGCCGTGGAAGTACTGCTCCAGTTCTTCGGCATGCATGGGCCGCAGATCGGTCGCGCCTACCAGGGCCATCAGCTTGGTCTCGTTCACAAAATGGTCGCCGCGCAGGAACGCCACCACCGGCTCCCAAATCGCGTCTTTGCCCGTGCGGACCTCGGCCATGTAGGCCACGGTCTTGATGTCCTGCGCCGGGCTGATCTGGAAGAACTCCGCCACGTCCGCAATCGCGGCCTTGCCCGGAGTGTGGACCAGCTCGGGCTTGCCGTCGCCGGTCGGCTCCAGTTCCTTGATCGGAGCCAGCCGCGAGGTCGCCTTCTCCATGTTGGCCGCGTAGCCGCACTTGCCGCAGCTTGCAATCAGGTCCTCGCCCGCATCGGTGTAGACCATGAACTCCTGCGACTGCGAGCCGCCCATTGCGCCCGAATGCGCCTCGACCGCCACAAAGTCCAGCCCGCAGCGCGTGAAAATCGCGCGATACACCTGGTCGTGCAGGTCATAGCTCCGGTCCAGCCCGGCGGCGTCCAGGTCAAAGGAGTAGCTGTCCTTCATGATAAACTGCCGCACCCGCAGCAGCCCGGACTTCGGCCTCGGCTCATCGCGAAACTTCGTCTGGATCTGATACCAGATTTGCGGGAGCTGCTTGTAGCTGCGCAGTTCCTTACGCGCGATGTCCGTCATCACCTCTTCGTGGGTCATGCCCAGGCACATCCACGCGCCCTTGCGGTCCTGCAGCCGAAACATGTTCTGGCCCATCGTGGTCCAGCGCCCGCTCTGCTCCCAAATTTCCGCGGGCATAATGCCGGGCAGCAGAAACTCCTGCCCAATCTTGTCCATCTCGTGGCGCACCACGCCCATGATCTTGTTGATCGAGCGCTGCCCCATGAACAAATACGAATAGATGCCCGCGCCAAGCTGGCGCACATATCCGGCGCGAAGCAGAAACTTGTGACTGGCGACTTCGGCGTCCGAAGGGGCCTCACGAAGCGTGGGAACAAAAAGCCTGGACCAACGATGCATGGATGGTTCTTTCCTGGAAGAGTATGTTTTGGAGTGCAAAGTTCAATTCTAATAGGCGCTGTTCTGTAGCCAGCGGGAGCGGCCACAAAAGCTCTTTCAGAATCGAGTTGAAGGCGTCCGCCTTCTCCCATTCGATCGTGCCCGGGGGTTCGACGTGATGTCGTACACCTCACTCAATTCCCGTTGGTCAGATGCTTCTTCCAAACAAACAAATGCTCATCATTGCTGGAGGTCGCAATCCGGATTTGGCGCTGATTGGCAGCGCGTGTGAGGGCCGATCGAATGTTTTCCTTCGAATCCGGAAGTTCGCATAGCGGAACTTTCATTGCCATTCCCGGCTTGAGCTCAGCGAGTTCACGCAGCAACCGCTCCACAATTTGCTTGTGTTTGCCATCCCGAGACTTTGGAACATCCGCCTGAAGAATGGATTCAAAGTGCCCGTTTCCGTCTTTGCCGTTCTTCATAAAACACCCAACCCCGTAACGTATCTGACGCTAACGTAGCCTTAACGTCACGTTATTCTGATGCGAATTTCAGGAGAAACGTCGCAGATTTCTTGTGCCGGAAAAGCTAAAAATCCCTTTAACCCACGTAAAATCGGCAGTTTCCCCGAATTTAAGCGTGAGGGATAGGTTGAAGGAATGGAGAGGAAATTATGAGCCTGACCTTTGAATGTGTCCCGATCGCTGAAATTGCGTCTCCCCCTGACGAAGAGGAGTGTCGCCCGGTTGTGCTGGTGGTAGATGACGAGATCGCAATAGCGGACACGCTCGCGATCATACTTTCGAAGAACGGGTTTGCGGCGATCACCGCTTACGAAGGAAAAAGCGCGCTGGAGATCGCCAGGGTTATTCCTCCCGATCTGCTGCTCTCCGACGTTGCCATGCCCGGAATGACCGGCGTTGACCTGGCAATTGCCCTTGATGAACAAATTCCCGATTGCAGGGTGCTGTTGTTCTCAGGGCAGTCTTTGACCGTGGATATCCTTTTGGACGCGCGCGCCATGGGATATGACTTTCCAATGTTGACAAAGCCGATCCATCCGAGTGTGCTGCTGAAGTCGATATCGCGTTGCCTGCAGGAGGATGCGCCAACCGCCAACTCCACAGGTGGCTTAGTCGTCGAGAGCGCAAAGGCACGGCTGCCTGAACGTCCGGTCCCGCAACCATCGGGAGCGGCGGGCACCATCTTGCTCTAAAGATGCGGCAAAGCCGCAGTCGCCTGGACAGCCAGTCCCTATTCCCACTCGATGGTGCCCGGAGGCTTCGACGTAATGTCGTACACCACGCGGTTGATGCCGACAATCTCGTTCACGATTCGATTGGAAATAGTCTTCAGCACCTCATACGGCAGCGGAACCCAGTCCGCCGTCATGCCGTCTTCCGAGTTCACGGCGCGGATGGCGCAGGTGTAGGCGTAGGTGCGCTGGTCGCCCATCACGCCCACGCTCTTCACCGGCAGCAGCACGGCGAAGGACTGCCATATCTGCTGATAAAGCCCGGCGCGCTTGATCTCGGAGACCACGATGTCGTCGGCCTCCTGTAGCAGCGCCACGCGCTCCGGAGTAATCTCGCCCAGAATCCGCACCGCCAGCCCCGGCCCCGGAAACGGCTGCCGCTCCAAAATGTCCGCCGGCATGCCGAGGTCGCGGCCAATGCGCCGGACTTCATCTTTGAAGAGGTCGCGCAGCGGTTCAATGAGTTTCAATTTCATCGTTTCCGGAAGCCCTCCCACATTGTGGTGGCTCTTGATCGTCTGCGAAGGCCCCTTGACCGACGACGACTCAATCACGTCCGGATACAGCGTGCCCTGCACGAGCCAATCAACCTGTCCGGTTTCTTTCGTGATCCGCTGCGCCTCGTCGTCGAACACCGCGATAAATTCGTTGCCGATGATCTTGCGCTTCTTCTCCGGATCGGTCACTCCCGCCAGCTTTGACAGAAATCTCCCGCTCGCGTCCACGGCCACAAGGTTCAGCCCCAGCTTATTCCGCAGGTTCTCCTGCACCTTAAAAAACTCATTTTTGCGGAGCACGCCATTGTCCACGAACACGCAGGTCAGCCG
>DASTXK010000080.1:0-2791 GCA_035765555.1 Acidobacteriaceae bacterium | reverse complement strand
GTTTTTGCGGGAGACTCCGGCGGACTCCGAAGAGAGCTTCGCGCAATGGCTTGTGCGCTACCGCCAGCCCGAGCGCGCGGTACGCCGCTTTTGGACTCCTGTGCTGGCCAGCGCGCTGAATGAAGACCCGGAAAACATCTCGGTTCGCTATGCCGCCAAGGTCTTTCGCGAAGCGTTCCTGTTCTCTGCTGAAGGCGGGCGCATGGGGATTCCGAGGATTCCACTGAGTGAACTTTACAGCCGGGCGATTCAATACATTGAAGCTCGCGGCGGCGAAGTCTATTTGCGAGCGAGCGCCGGGCGTTTTGAGCATAGCGGAAACCAGTGGGTCGTCCACTCCGAGGCGAATGCTTACGCGAGCGACGCCGTTGTGCTGGCGCTGCCGTTCGAGGCACTCACGGCGCTGCTTCCGGCGCTGCCGCAAAATCCCGAGGCGGAAAAGCTGGGCGCGAGTCTGGCCGAATTCCGCCACTCGCCCATCACCAGCGTTCACCTGTGGTTCGACCGCGAAATCACCGACCTGACCCACGCCGCTCTGCTCGACACAACCATCCAGTGGCTCTACAACAAATCCAAAATCCAGCAGGGAACCGGCAGCTATGTTGAGCTTGTCATCAGCGCGTCCAAGGCGCTCGTTTCCATGCAGCGACAGGAGATTATCGACCTAGCCATGCGGGAGCTGGCCGGGTTCTTCCCGGAGGTCAAGCGCGCAAAGCTGCTGAAAGCCGTCGTCACCAAGGAAGTTCGCGCCACCTATTCCATTCGTCCGGGGCTGGATCGCATCCGGCCTACGTCGCAAAGTCCCTGGCCGGGCATTTATCTGGCGGGGGACTGGACCGCGACCGGCTGGCCCTCCACCATGGAGAGCGGTGTCCGCAGCGGTTATCTCGCGGCGGAGGCCATCGCGCGCGACTCCGGCGAAACGCGAAAATTTCTGATTCCCGACCTGCCGCCAACCGGCCTGATGCGCTTCCTGAAATAGGGCCAAGAAAAAGCCCGGTCGCGAGGACCGGGCCGAAGGGGAAGTTCTGGCTGTTTAATCCTGCGCCGAGTGGAAGTACTTCGCCACCGTCCGCACGAAAGGCTGCGCGCCCGCCGGGACCGGTACTCCGCCGCTCAGAATCTGCTTGAAGCTGTGGTAGCCGCCGTAGTACATGTCCGTGTCCGTTTGGTTCTGGCTCACCGAGGTGCCGTCCAGCGAGATACCCGCAAAAACGCCCTTGCTCCGCGAGTAGGTCAGCAGTTCCGCACTCATGTTGATCGAGGTCCCAGCCGACGCATGGCGCCCCACCGGGCCGGCCGCCGCAGCGGCATCCGCGCCTATTTTGAACTTACTCTTCAGCAGT
Organism: Acidobacteriaceae bacterium; assembly: GCA_035765555.1. Classification (GTDB taxonomy): domain Bacteria; phylum Acidobacteriota; class Terriglobia; order Terriglobales; family Acidobacteriaceae; genus Silvibacterium. Next base: position 1,445 of record DASTXK010000080.1, on the reverse strand, counting down.
GCCTGCATGCCGTGCTGGTTGGTTGCCACCAGCACCAAATCAGTCCCGGAAACGCCGATCTGGAATCCATAGGATCCGCCAGCCATGCGGATGAATACCGGAGCGCTCCAACCATGCCCCGTGCGGCAGGTGACAACGCCCTGTCCGTACTGCCCGCCAATGCCGAAAGCCGCCTTTTTGAGGCTGGGCACCACCGCGACGCAAACCGCCTTTTCCAGAATGGCGTCGGGTATGCCGTTATCGGGAGTGTTGGAGAGTTCGTTGACCACAGCGCGGGCCTTGTCCAGGCGCTCATTCAAGTCTGCCTTGCTTGAGGCCGCGAATACGGGAACGGCGCACGCCAGCGCGCACAAAAATGCGATTGTCTTCTTCATATAGTTGTTCTTCCTCCGGGGGAATCTCCGGCTGTGCCGTCGGAGTGACCCTCCGCATTAGACGGAGGCGCGGCGCATTCAGCCTTTAACATCATAAACATAGATGCCGGTTGCCGCTGTGGGGTTGATACGGGAGTAGAACAATTTGCCCGTCGCGGACACAAAAAAAGGGGGGCTGCGGATCATGTCCTTCAGCCCCGTTCCCCAGATCTGCGTTGTTGCTAGTTATGGTTTTAAAGGTTGCCCGCGTTTACCGCAAGATAACCAAAGGCCAGTGCCAAAAAGTAACCTGCTCGCTAATAGCGGCACGGCTATGCGGGCAACCTTTATAGCCGCGCCAGAGCCGTCGCGTAGGCGTCCAGCGAGACCGACCGCAGCAGATTGCGCCTCATTCCCGACTCCACCTGATAAAGCCCCCGCTCGGCGCCCTCGATCCACTCGACTGAAACCTGGCCGGCCATGGCCGCAAGCTCGGCCTCAAGATCGATGTTTCGCACCAGGTTCGGCGTGCCCGAGCGCAGCAGCAGCAGGTCTTCCAGCAGGCTGTTCATCGCCCGGATCAGCCCCGCTGTTTTCCGCTGGCCGTCGGCCCCGGCGCGGTAGCTTTCCGTCATGCGAAACAGCGCGGAGTAATCCGGCTCGCGCAGCGCGCCGCGCAGCATTACCAGCGCGTCGGCCCGGCTTGCCAGCCAGGCTTCCAGATCGAACCCCAAAGCCTGCCCCACCGCTCCCTGCGCCAGCCGCGCCACCAAGGCCCGCTGCTGCGGACGCAACTCCTTGCGCCGCTGGGCCAGCAGCGCCTCAATCTGCTCCAATGGCAGCGCGCCCAGCCCCACAATGGCCGCTCGCGACCGGATGGTCGGCAGCAGGTCTCCCGTGTTTTCCGCCAGCAGAAAGATGCTCGCGTGCGCCGGAGGCTCCTCCAGCACCTTGAGCAGCGAGTTCGCCGCCTCCTTCATAAATGCCGAGCTGGTGAAGATGTAGACGGCGCGCCGCGCCTCGGCGGGCATCCGGTAAATCTCATGAATCAGCCTCCGCACCTGCCCCACCTTGATGAGCATCTGCGGAGGG
>DASTXK010000079.1:0-4391 GCA_035765555.1 Acidobacteriaceae bacterium | reverse complement strand
GGCTCCAATGTCTGCACTTCGTATCAAATGCGGGACGGAAAAATTTCCGAAGTTACCCTCAGGGTGCCGGTCGCCGTGATGGAGAACGCCCCGGCAAACCCGGCGATGGTGATGCCGCCTCACCCCGACCTGGACATTCCCTTTCCGCCCGTCGTGCGGCAGCAGACCGGCTTTACCTTCGCCAGCATCTGGTGGGAGGCGCACGGCCATCCGCCCGCCGCCTTCATGGTTCCCCATTTCGATCTGCACTTTTACTTCGCTCCAAAGCAAGAGGTGGCAACCATCGACTGCAAGGATACGGCCAAGCCGAGCGTCGTGCCCGCCGGATACGTCCTGCCCGACCTGACCGACCCGCACCTGGGCAAGATGGTCGGAGCGTGCATTCCACAAATGGGAATGCATGCCGTCCCGGTCGCCGATGCCACTCTCAAGAGCGGCTGGAAGGCTACCCTCATCGTTGGCTACTACAGGCAGCAGCCGAAGTTCTTCGAGCCTATGGTCGCGAACGCGGCCCTGCTCCAGAAAAAGTCCTTGACGCTTCCTGTTCCGCAGGACATTCAGCCGGTCGCTCACGTCAAGTATCCCAAGACGTTCCGCGCCGTTTACCGGCCAAAAGCCCAGGCGTACGACTTCACCTTTTTCTATTGATCAACGGCCAGGGGCCGGAATTGCTCGCTTAATTTCGGCCCTTGTCTGGGAACAGATTTCTCATCATCTCCACCACAACCCGGCTGAAGTCCGCCATGCCGTGTTCGCTTACGTAGCGCCGCTCGGCGGATTCGATGGGATTTTCCGACCCAGTGGAGAATCTTACTTCCGTCTGGACACGGCCCGTGACCGGCTTCTTTTCTTGCTTCCTGAACAGGTCTGATTCTACAATCCCCAGTTTGACGCGGTTGCGGGCGGCGCCAATCTCCTCGTAGTAGTTCGCCATGCGCCACACCACCAGGACCGCCTCCAGCGCGCGGCAGCCGTTGGCCACTTTGCCGTCCGGCCCTAGGGCGTAGATGTTGGGCATCGTCCACATCGACTGATCGATGCGCGTCCAGGCAAACCGCATCGCCGTGTAGTCCGCGTCCCTCATGCTGTGAATCTCAGCCGCGGTCACGAGCGCGTCTCTCGGCGTGCCAATCTCATCCACATAGCGGTTCCAGGCGTCGGCCACGCGCTGCTCGGGAATGAGCTGCGTCGGATTTGTCGCCGACCGATATTCAGCCTCGGCAACGCGCTCACGAAGGCCCGCCGTCGCCCACGCCGGAGGAAGGTCGTCCGCGAACTCCTTCGCAACCATATTCACCAGCCGCCGCGCATCGTCGAGTGAGTGGATGTGCCCGGCAAGCTCATTCATCTGGATGGCCGTCTGACGGTCTTTCTGCCTCGCCGCCGCAGCCGCTTGAGCCATCTCTTCCGGCGTCTTCTGCTGCGCCGGGCAGAGCGGAATCAGGATTGCTGCCACAGCCGCGAGAATCAGGCTTATCTTCATCACCGGACAGCCTCCTTCTTTCCGGCAACAACTATACCGCGCCGCTCTCCATCAATACGACTCCAATCCGCGCAAACTCCGTTTCCATCTCCCGCACCGAGCCATTCACATCAATGGCACGGCAGGCGTCTCGAATGACGACCGCCTCGAACCCGGCTCTTCGCGCGTCCACCGCTGAGAAGCCCACGCAGAAGTCATACGCCAGCCCTGTCAGGAAAACCCGCCGGAAGCCGCGCTCCCGGAAATAGCTCGCCAGCCCGGTTGGTGTCGTGTGGTCGTTCTCAAAAAACGCCGAGTACGAATCCAGGTCCTGTCGAAAACCTTTCCGCAAAATCAGCTCCGCGCGAGTCAACTGAAGCGCCGGATGGAAATCCGCGCCGCGTGTGCCCTGCAGGCAATGGTCTGGCCACCGCCCTCCTGCCGAGGCAAACGAGCAGTGCCCCAGAGGGTGCCAGTCCTGAGTCAAAACCATGTGCCCAAACCGCTCAGCGATTTGATGGATAACCGGAATCACCGCATCGCCGTCAGCAACCGCAAGCGCGCCGCCCGGGCAGAAATCATTCTGCACATCGACAACCACCAAAACGTCCTGGGCCGTAATTTCCATAGGCTCTCCAGCCATTATCGCGCTTGCCGAACCGCGATCGCATGGCTGTACCGTATACTGGTAAGCGTTTTCTCAAACGCGACAGGAGTTGCCCTCATGCGCCACCGGCCCACTTTGCTCCTTAAATGGCGGACCGCCGCCGCGACCTTGCTTCTGGTCGCCTTCTCCTCTGCCGCGGCGCAGTCCCTGCCGCCGCTCTATCCCGAAATCGGCGCGGGCACGCAGATTCTGAACCACATTCGCCTGCTGCACAGAGCCGCGCTGAACGATCCCGCCTGGTATCCCTCCGCGCTGGACTGGTACAAGGCCAACATTCCGTTTCTCGACGTGCCGGACAAGGACATCGAGGCCGTCTACTACTATCGCTGGAGCGTGGTGAAGCGCAACCTCCGCAACACCGGCAAGGACGGTTACATCAGCACTGAGTTCATCCCGCCCGTCGGCTGGGGAAACATCTTCAACAGCCTCAACGACGCTGCCGGACACCACATTTATGAAGACCGTTGGCTGCGCGACCAGCGCTACATGAACGACTACGAAAAGTTCTGGTATACCGGGTCGGGCATTCGCGGCGCGCACCACTTCAGCGCCGACTGGCTCGACGACGCCGTCCTCCAGCGCGCAAAAGTCAGCGGCGATGCGAAGTTCGCCGAAGACCTGCTGCCGAAGCTGATCTCCCAATATTACGGCTGGGACAAGCATTTCGACCCCGACATGGGCCTCTACTGGTCGATTCCGGCGGATGACGCAATGGAGTGGGAACCTGCCGGATACGAGTCCAGCAAGCCATTCTCCGGCGTGCCCACTTACCGCACCACTCTGAACTCCTACCAGTACGGCAACGCGATGGCCATCAGCGAGGTCGCCAAACTTACGGGAGACACCGCCACCGCGAAGGAGTTCGCGGACAAAGCCGAAGCCCTTCGCAAAAACATGATCAAGTGGCTGTGGGACCCGCAGCGGCAGTTCTTTTATGACGTCCTCAAGCCCGACAACCCTACCCACAAACGCCTCGACACCCGCGAGCAGGTTGGCTACATCCCCTGGTATTGGGACATCCCCGGCGCTGCTCAGTTGTCCGCGTGGAAGCAGTTGTTCGACCCGCAGGGCTTCGCCGCCGAATACGGCCCAACCACCACCGAGCGCCGCAGCCGCTGGTTCATGTACCAGGCCGAGGACCCGCGCGGATGGGACGGTGACTGCTGCCATTGGGACGGCCCAAGTTGGCCCTTCGCCACCTCCCAGACCCTCACCGGCATGGCGAACATTCTGAACAACGACCCGCACCAGACCGCCGTCACCGAGGCCGACTACTACAACCTTCTCCACACCTACGCGGCCACCCAATTCAAGGACGGCCATCCGTGGGTGGCCGAAGCCGCCGATCCGGACACGGGTCGCTGGATCTACGACGCCGTGGACCACAGCGAGCATTACTTCCACTCCAGCTTCAACGATCTGATCATCACCGGCTTGGTCGGCCTGCGGCCAGAGCTTGGGCAGACGCTGGTGGTGAATCCGCTGGCTCCGAAGACGTGGGATTACTTCTGCCTGGAGAACGTCCCTTATCACGGACACAACATCACTGTGCTGTGGGACCGCGATGGCAAGCACTACAACCACGGCGCGGGCCTGCAAATCTTTCAGGACGGCAAGCTGATCGCGCACTCGGCGAATCTGCAAAAGCTCACCGTTCAGATGGCCTTAACTGAAAAATTCGCGACCAATGTGGCCCACCCGTGGATCAACGCGGCGGCCAACCTCACCGGGCACGGCTACCCAATGGCCATCTCCGACTACAACGGGCCGCAGGGCAGCCCACGTCAGGCCATTGACGGGCAGATTCTCTATGACCAGTACCGCCCCGCCAGCCGCTGGACGGCGTTCGGCTCCGGCAACCACGAAGATTGGCTCGGCGTCGATTTCGGCAAGCCGACTCCGGTGCAGGATGTTCGCATTTATCTGGACGGCGCGGGCGGCAACTTCGGAGACCCAAAGTCCTACACGCTGCAATACTGGGACGGCAGCGCGTGGAAGGACGCGCCCAACCAGCAGCACACGCCCGCCCAGCCGGCGGTCGATCAGGTCAACCGCGTCACGCTGACCACGCCGCTGACCGCCACAAAAATCCGCGTCATGTTTACCAACAAAGGCGGCCCATACGGATACGTCGCCGTAACCGAACTCGAGTCCTGGGTACCGCCCTCTACAGAAAACTAACGGGTGCCCCATCCTTTCGCGCAGTTTCATCGCGCGAAAGGGTGGGAAAGCACAATCCTCAACCATCCACAATGTCATCCT
>DASTXK010000078.1:0-9845 GCA_035765555.1 Acidobacteriaceae bacterium | reverse complement strand
GCCGCGCTCCCGCTCCTCCGGAGCGTTGTCAATCGTGTCGAACGAGCGAAACGTGTTGTTCGGATTGTGCTTGGCCAACACCTTCGTGATCGCCGCCGTCAACGTCGTCTTGCCGTGATCAATATGCCCAATCGTCCCCACGTTCACGTGCGGCTTCGACCGGTCAAACTTCTCCTTCGCCATTTGCTTCTCCTGAATTCAGAACTTTCTTCGCGATCTCTCAGTAGTACGCGTACAACTTCAAGAACTTTGCCCGGAGCGCCGGGTCAACCTTCTCCACCAATCGCAGATACTGCTCCCGAATCTGTCCGCGGTCCGAATTCCCCAGGACGCCGTACTTCGCCTGCGTGTCCGCGCCAAGCAACCCGCCCGCCAGAACCTGCTCGAATTGCCGCGCGCGCAGCTTGTGCTTCTGGACGTTATTCAAAAATTTCTCAACCTGCTTCGGAGCAAATGCCGCATCCAGCGCCTTGCGAACCTCCGCGAAGGTCTTCTCATCCTGAATTGCAAGTACCGCCTGCTCAAACATCCCCGATCACCTCTGCGCGATCAACTTTCTGGAGCGGGAGACGGGAATCGAACCCGCGACCAACAGCTTGGAAGGCTGTGACTCTACCACTGAGTTACTCCCGCCTGAAAGCTACCAGCTAAACTTCTGGAGCTGATGACCGGGATTGAACCGGTGACCTCTCCCTTACCAAGGGAGTGCTCTACCAACTGAGCTACATCAGCCCTCTAAAAAACCTACCGCCGCCCCTCATCGGGAGGCTTTTCCTCATCGTATCGCGAACGATCATGCGTGAGCGCGATGCGAATTGCAAATCCTGCCAGCACAACCAGAACAACCAGGCGTATTTTGCCCGGCTCCAATGTGCTCCAGGCCAGACCCGCCACGAATGCCAGCCCGACCAGCGCAATCACCTTGCGCTTTACGCCCGCGACCGCCATCCGCGACGACCCGCCTTCCCAATCTTCTGGTGCACAGGGGAGGATTCGAACCTCCGTAGCTCCAAGGAGCGGCAGATTTACAGTCTGCTGCCATTAACCACTCGGCCACCTGTGCACTTCTACCGGGAGCTTCCGCGCTCCCGCTTTCAAACTCTTCCTACCGCCTTGTTCCGCCCAGTCTCCCGCATTCCGGAGCGACCGTCCGGTTCGATTTCTCTGCGCTGTCGAGGGATTTTCGCTCCGATGCGGCCCGGCAAACCCTGCTTGCGACCTGCCTTGCCCGCGTAGTTGGAGCTGGCGAAGGGACTTGAACCCCCGACCGTCTGATTACAAATCAGATGCTCTACCAACTGAGCTACGCCAGCCCAAAACAAGCCCATACCTGAACCTGTTCCGGACACACGAAGGCATTCGCAAACAGGGGGTACAGAATGAAATTTTAGCATGGGGCGGGAGGCTCCGCAAAACCACCTTTTCCTCATCATCTCGCGCTCCTCGCACGACCCAATCGAAGTCCATCGGGCTGGCTTTGCGCATCTGACATTCAGGCCCGCGGATGTGACCCCGTAACTTGCCGGGACTATCATTTCGTCCGTAGCTGAAGCATGGCTCAACAATCATTTCAAAAGGGAGAGATATCAATGCCCGATTCAGCAGTTGACCCCAAATTGCCCGAAAGGCACGCGCCTGGACATGCGGCCGGCCATTCCGACGATCAAGGCATTATGATCGAGAAGCTCCTCCAGTTCGACATGCAACAGGAGATCGCAAAAGCCGATCAGCGGAGGCCCTGGCCCGCCGGCATTCTCGCCCAGACCCTCTTCAAAAAAGAGAACTTCAGAGTGGTGCTCATCATTATGGAGCCGGGCAAGAAGATAAGCGAGCACCATGCCGATGGCGCGCTCTCAGTACAGGTTCTCAAAGGGCAAATCCAGTTCCGGGTTCCGGGTAAAACCGAGACCCTGGCCGCCGGGAATCTGCTGATGCTTGACGCTTCGATTAAGCATGACCTCGAAGCCCAGAGCGAAGCCGTTTTCCTGCTGACCATAGGATGGCCTGGCGGCGAGAAGCTCGAATCTCTGCCGCATCGCGGCTATGGTTCCTGACGGAGCTGCGGGTCCTGACGAAACTGCGGCATTGGTTGCGCCCGTCTTCTCGGCAACTAGACCAGCCTGCCTGCCCATCCCAATGCGAAGAAGGCAGGAGGAAATTGCCTGAATGACTGAACACGATAAAACCCCGAGAAAGACACGCAACGACAACGAAGGAGGCCGGGAGTTCGGCCATGTCCATTCTCCCAGCCAGGCCCAACTCGCAAGTCAGAACCGCGGCCTCGCGGACGACTCGATACGGAGCGACGTGCGGCGGAAAACTCCGTTGGTTCAGCATGAAGCCAGCGCTATGAACCCTCGCAGAAACGGCGCGCAGCGGAGCAGCCCACCCGGCAAAGCGGCGCGGGACAAGCGGCAGCATAAGCGGGCCGCCTGACGTTTACATCATCCAGAGAAAAGGTCGCGATTGCAGCGGCCTTTTTCGTGCCTTGGAATGCCTGGGCTACAGTAATTCCCTGCCTGCTCGCGCGCCGCGCGGGTTCAGGCAACACGATTGGTTAATGTGCCTATGCCATCGATGGAGATATGGATCACGTCTCCATGAGCGAGCGTAAATGTATCGTCAGGAACAATACCGGTGCCGGTCATGAGGTAAGCGCCCACCGGGAAGGTGTTTTCGCGGAAGAGATAGTCGGCAAGGTCCTGAGGATTGCGCTTCAGCATGTCAAGCGTTGTTCGTCCCTCAAAGGCAACGGAGCCGCTTCGTTCGATGGAGATCGAAATGGCTGTCGTTTTCGGAAAAGGCTGATCGGCGAGCAGAACGCATGGCCCGAGCGCGCAGGAGCCCTCGTAAACCTTGGCCTGAGGCAGATAGAGCGGATTTTCGCCTTCGATATCCCGCGAGCTCATGTCGTTGCCGACTGTGTAGCCGGCGATCTCGCCTCGCGGATCGATGAGCAGAGTCAGTTCCGGCTCAGGTACCGACCACTTCGCGTCAGCGCGGATGCGCACTGGTTCGCCGGGCCCGACAACGCGGCGGGCCGTGGCCTTAAAAAACAACTCTGGCCGTTCGGCGGAATAAACGCGGTCATAAAAGGTTCCGCCGCCCGCGTCCCTGGACTCGTCCATCCGAGCAGTGCGGCTTCGATAATAGGTGACTCCAGCCGCCCATACTTCCTGGTTTCCAATTGGAGGGAGCAGGTCGGCAGGTTCAGGCTTCTCAACAGCGGGGAGCCCCGACGCCTGGCGCACTCGGGCAGGCAGATTCGAATCAGAAATCAGATCATCCCACGAGGGAACGTCGAGCTTGTACCAGTTGTCGTCATTTCCATTCGCAAAGATGCCCTTTTTCGTGTTGTACAGCTTCATGCGGGTTCCCCTTCGTGGTTTGTGGAGTCCGGCTGCGCGGACAGTGAAAGCCGGGTCACAATTGCCTCTGTGTCATACACGCATCCTCCCCATACGCCTCCCGATGCCTGTACAAGCGCGGCCCACAGGCGAGTATGGTCGGGCAGCGCCGGGTGCCGCGCAAGATCGGTCCGCAGCGGACGCGCCGCCAGCCGCCGAGCGCCTTCTTCGGGCGAGAAGCGCTCGATTCCGTGCTCGCCTTTTTCCCCGACCAGATGAATGCTCCCCTCGACCGATTGTCCACTGATACGGATTTCGATCAAATCGCCTTCGCGCACACGTCCAATCGGGCCTCCGGCCAGGGCTTCGGGAGAAATGTGGCCAACGCACGCGCCGGTTGAAACTCCACTGAAGCGGGCATCCGTGAGCACCGCGACATGCTTGCAGAAGGGAAGGCTCTTGAGCGCGGAGGTGACTTGATAGGTCTCCTGCATGCCGGCTCCCATTGGCCCTCCACAGATGAGTACCAGGACATCCCCGTGCCCCACTTCGCCACGTTTGATCGCAGCGATGGCGCGGGCCTCTGTGATGAAGACCCGCGCGGGTCCGGTATGAAAATAAGTTCCGTTTTCATCAAGCAGCGAGGGGTCGATGGCGGTGCTTTTGATTACGCCGCCCTCGGGCGCAAGATTGCCGACCGGGAAGCACAGAGTTCGTCCCAGTCCACGAGCGCGTGAGCGCTCCGGCGAGAAGATAACGTCTTCAGCATCAATGCCGTCGAGGGCCAGCAGGCGGTCTTTCATCGCGCGACGGCGCTCGCTGGCTTCCCACCAATCCAGATTGTCACCGAGGGTTTCTCCGGTCACGGTGCGCACGGACGTATCCAGCAGGCCGGCGCGGCGCAGGTGCAGCATGGTTTCGGGCACGCCTCCGGCAAGGAAAACCTGGACGGTCACAAATCCGCGCGGGCCATTGGGCAGAGCGTCGACCAGTCTTGGCACTTCGCGGTTGATGGCGGTCCAGTCTTCCACCGTCGGCCTTCGCAGGCCCGCCGCATGCGCGATGGCCGGCACGTGCAGCAGCAGATTCGTCGAACCTCCAAAAGCTGCATGAAGCACCATGGCGTTGCGGATCGCGGCATCGGTCAGCACGTCGTTCGTGCCCAGTCCCAATTGTGAAAGGCGCAGCAAGGCGCGGGCGGAGCGCGCGGCGGCATCAAGCCAGACCGGCTGCCCCGAGGGCGCCAACGCTGAGTGCGGAAGCGCGAGCCCGAGAGCTTCGGCGACAACCTGAGAAGTTGCGGCAGTGCCGAGAAACTGGCAACCTCCGCCGGGGGTGGCGCAGGCGCGGCAGCCGACCTCGGCGGCATACGCCTGTGTGATTTCTCCCTGTGCGAAGCGCGCGCCAATGGTCTGCACCTTGCCCGCATCCTCAGCCGGATGGTCCCTGGTCGATTCAGCCAGCAGCGTGACGCCGCCCGGAACCAGGACGCTTGGCAAATGACCGGAAGATGCCAGCGCCATCATCATGGCGGGAAGTCCTTTGTCGCACGTGGCGATACCGAGCACGCCTTTGCGTGTGGGCAGGGACCGCATCAAGCGACCCAGAACCATGGCCGCGTCGTTGCGGTAGGGCAGCGAATCGAGCATTCCCACCGTTCCTTGAGTGCGGCCGTCGCACGGATCGGTGCAGGCACCGGCAAAGGGAATCGCGTGCAGGCTGCGCAGTTCGCGCGCGGCCTCGGCGACCAGCAAACCCACTTCCCAATGCCCAGTGTGCAGACCAAGCGCGATGGGCGTGCCGTCCTCTGCGCGCAAGCCTCCATGCGTACTCAGGATGAGGAACTCGGGATCGAGCAGCCGCCGAGGGTCCCAGCCCATTCCGGCGTTCTGCGACAAGCCGAACAGATTGCCCGAGGGCTGCGTCAGCAGCATTTCGGCGGTAACGGGAAGTGTGCCCTCGGGGCCCCGCGCGTGTGTAGAGATGGAAGAGTAAACCGCAGGATCCGCTTCAAGCACCTGCGCAGCAGAGAGAGTGCGCTTTTCAGGCATGACGGAGTTCTCCGGCCCCAGCCGAGACTGGAACTTTCGGCAGGCGAATGAGCAGGAGCGCCGACGCGAGCAGCGAAAGAGCCATTAACAGATAACCGGCGGATTGCGTGCCTGTGAGCGCGTGCAACAGACCCACAAGATAGGTGCCGACAAAACCGCCCAGCGCTCCGGAGCTATTCACCATTGCAAAGACCTCACCTGCAACCTCCCGGGGCACGCGGTCAGGAATGATCGCGAAGAATGGCCCGTAGGGAGCGTACATACATCCTCCTGCGACGACCAGACAAGAGAAAGCAAGTGCAAAGCTGTGTCCGGCGAAAAAAAACGAGCCAAGCATCGCGAGGCCGGCAAGCAGGAGAAATGGCCACACGATTTCCTGGCGGCGCAGCGTGCGGTCGGAAATCTTTCCGGCCACAATCATGAGGACCAAAGCAAACAGATAGGGGATGGTTGAGAGCAATCCTGTCCCGCCCATCGACGATTCGGCCCCTCGGTGCACAATGCTCGGCAGCCACAGCACGAAACCGTAGATGCCCAGACTCCAGCAGAAGTATTGCAGCGACAACTGCAATACGTCCGCCCGAAATAGAAATTTTCTAAGCTGCGCGACGCCATTGTTCTGAGCAGGCATCGCGGTTTGTTGCGCGAGAATTTCGGCCTCGAGCTTCGCGGCTGCCGCCGGATCCATCCAGCGGGCCTGCGCCGGCTCGTCGCGCACCGCGGCGATCCAGATAAATGCCCATAGAACAGCGGGAACGCCTTCGATGATGAATGCCCACTGCCAGCCAAGGTATTCAATAAGAAAGCCGGTGACTGCGGACATCCACAACACCGTCACCGGATTTCCCAAAATAAGGAAAGTATTTGCGCGCGAGCGCTCCGCCCGGGTAAACCAGCGCGTAAGCAAAAGGAGCATCGCGGGAAATATGATGCTCTCGGCAATGCCGAGCAGGAGACGATCGACAGCCAACCATGCAAAGCTGCGGATTACCCCGGTGAGCGCGGCCAGCGTTCCCCAAAGAATAAGCGCCGCAAAAACGAGCCGCGTGGCGCTGAATTTGCGCGCCACCAGCATTCCCGGGACCTGAAACGCGAAGTAACCGAGGAAGAACAGAGCGGCCAGCAGCGCCGAACGTCCCGCCGTGATGTGCAGGTCCCTCGCCATTCCTGCCGCTGCACCAAAAGCGTAATTGGCTCGGTCAAGGTAGGCGAGAGCGTACGTGATGAAAAATACCGGGAGAATGAGCGTGCGTCGCATTGATTTTTCCACCGCATCCGTGGCTGAATTCGCGCTCGAGTCGGCCCGCGTTCTGCCCGCACCAGCCATCTTATACCGGTGGCTGGTGAGGCTGGCCGTGCCCTCCGTCTCAGCAATATGTTCCGGAGGGTGCATAGTCCATGGCGATGCCGCGGCTGGGCAGCCCGGCCTATATTGAATGAATGCAAAATACTGCCGCAGCCTTTAAGACGCCGCGCAAGGGTCGGAGCACGACACCGCGAATTCTTGTCCGGCTCTTGACCACGGCTTCCTGTCTCATTTTCGCGTGGAGTGCGTTGGCCGCAGTCTGCCTTGCACAAGTGGCGGACACTCCGCATGCGCATGCCGGCGCCGCGGCTCGCCGTGATGCCGGCCAGGCTGATTCGGCCTATCCGAAGCTGGTGGACATCACCGCGTCCACGGGGATTCAATTCGAGCATCATTCGAGTCCTGAGCAGAAGTTCATTGTGGAGTCGATGAGCGGAGGCGTGGCCCTGATTGATTATGACGGCGACGGCTGGCCGGACATCTACTTCACGAATGCGCAGACCGTGAAAATGGCCCGTGAAGGCACGAAAGCACGAAGCGCCCTCTACCACAATAATCACGACGGGACCTTTACCGACGTCACGGACAAGGCCGGAGTTGGGTATCCCTGCTGGGCCATGGGCGCATCGGTGGGCGACTACAACAATGACGGGCGGCCCGACCTGTTGGTTACGTGCCTCCAAGGCATGGTCCTGTATCGAAATAACGGCGACGGCACCTTTACCGACGTGACCAAAAGCGCCGGCCTTGGCGGCGATACGATGTGGGCGACGGGAGGCACATTCGGAGATTATGACGGCGATGGCTGGGATGATTTATTCGTCTCGCATTATGTCGATATCGACCTGAACAACCTGGCCGCTTTCGGTTCGAGCGCAACATGCAAATACCTGGGCATTGAGGTGCAATGCGGGCCGCGAGGGCTGAAGGGTTCTCCAGACACGCTCTACCACAACAATCGAAACGGGACCTTTACTGATGTTTCCAGGAGCGCAGGCGTCGGCGATCCGGAGCATCGATACGGCCTGACCGCAATCTGGTCCGACTTCAACAACGACGGCAAACTGGATTTGCTGGTCACCAATGACGGCCAGCCAAATTACCTTTACCAGAACGAGGGCCACGGCACGTTTACCGACGGCGGATTTACCTCCGGTGTGGCTCTTAACGCCAACGGCGCGGCACAAGCCAATATGGGAATCGCTCTTGGCGATTACCTGCACACCGGCCGCATGTCCATTTTCATCTCGCATTTTGACAACGAATATGCCGCGCTTTATCGCAACGACGGTGATATGAACTTTACTGATGTTTCGGCCATGTCGGGGACAGCCGCGGGAACCAGTGGCTACGTCGGATGGGGCGACGCTTTCGTCGATTTTTCCAACTCCGGCTGGAAAGACATCTTTCTGGTTAACGGGCATGTGTACCCGCAAGTGGATACCGCCGCTTTGGGGACCTCCTATCGCGAACCCAAGCTGTTGTTCCTGAACCAGCGCGATGGGTCCTTCAAAAACATCAGCAAGTCAGTTGGGCCAGCCATCCAAATACCTCAGGTAAGTCGAGGAATGGCGATCGGCGATCTGTTCAACGACGGCAGGTTGGAGGCCGTTGTCGAAAATCTCAAAGGCGGGCCCATGATCCTGCGCCCGGAAGGTGGACCCCACAATCACTGGATCAGCTTTCAGTTGGAAGGCGTCACGTGCAATCGGCTGGCGTTGAACGCTCGCGTGCGGATCACGGCGGGGAAGCTGACGCAGTTGGGTGAGGTGAACAGCAGCGGCAGCTATCTGTCGCAGAATGACCTGCGTCTTCATTTTGGCCTCGGCAAAAATGAGGTGGCCGCCAAAGTAACCGTTTTTTGGCCAGATGGGAAGCAGGAAATCCTGACAAATCTGGCAGCCGATCGCTTTTACGTTGTCAGAGAGGGAGCAGGCGTCGTCGCATCCATGCCCCCAAAACAGTTTTGAAGGACATCGACACCTGAAATTGGCAAAATTTCAAACTTTTTCGACAAAAGTTTAATTTTATTGATACTGAATCGATTTTCCTTGACATCCATTAAGGACGGGGCGTACACCTTTTGGACTGGGAAAACGTTCCCTCGAAGGGCCCCCAAACTTGCTTCATCGGTCTGACCGGCCCTTTCAGATGGTTAGTGTGTATTCGATTTTGAGGAGACGCGATATGAAGTGCAATTGGAGAAGTTTTTCGGCAGGATGCGCATTGATTGCCATGCTGCTGATGCTGACGCCCCTACTCAGGGCGCAGGAGGCGACAATCACCGGGACCGTGACAGACCCTTCGGGGGCGGTCATTCCTAACGTTCAACTCACCCTTACAAACAATGCAACTCAGCGGGAACAAACTACCGTATCAAACTCCGACGGAGCTTATCGTTTCCCTAGCGTCGGCATTGGCAGCTACACGCTGGCCGCCTCGGCGCAGGGCTTTCAAAAATTCGTCAAAACCGACATTACTGTGACCGTCGCTCAGACCTTGGCGGAAAACATTTCGCTGCAAGTCGGTACCCAGTCACAGACAGTGTCAGTACAGGCCAACGCCCTGCAGGTTCAATCTGAAACAAGCGAAGTCAGCACGCTGATCAGCGGACAGCAGGTGACAAAGCTGGCCACTAACGGCCGAAACATCGTGCAGTTGGCCGCCCTGGGGCTTGGCGTGTCGAACAACCTGCCATCTTTTGGCGGAATTGATGCTCTGACCTCGGCCAACGGCATCAGCTTCAACGGTACCCGCACCACGCACAATGTCTACTTGCTCGATGGCGCGGAACAGAATGACCGCGGTTGCGGCGGTTGCTTCATGAGCCTGCCGTCTCAGGATGCGATTGCGGAATTCCGGACTCTCGACAGCAACTACAGTCCTGATTTTGGCATTGGTTCCGGCGGCACCATCATCATGGTGCTCAAGTCCGGCACCAGCAAGTACCACGGCGGACTCTACGAGTTCAACCGCAACACCGCTTACAACGCCAACGATTACTTCACGAAGCGCGCCGGTCACGAGCGGCCGGAATTCAAGCTGAATGAATTTGGCGGCAATATCGGCGGTCCACTCTGGATTCCCAATGTTTACAATACCAACCGCAACAGAACCTTCTTCTTCTGGAATGAAGAGTGG
>DASTXK010000077.1:0-7277 GCA_035765555.1 Acidobacteriaceae bacterium | reverse complement strand
CGAATCCGTAACGGTCCCCGTTATGGTGCCTGTGTCGAACAGATTGACACCTTGCGCGCCTGCGCGCGGAACCAGGGCCGACGCCAAAAATGCAACGGCCACTACCGCGCACAACCACATAACTGCCCGTCCGGCCATACTTTCCGCCGAAAATCGAACCTTCGCCATCGCCGCCTCCGCTGGGTACTGCCTCGTTGCTTTATGATTCAGAACGCAAAATTTGTGTGTTCTGTTTATACCAATACAGCCTATTGTCGCTTTCACTTCGCTGTCAATAGGTAGCTGCTGCCTTTCTTTTTACCGGCTCAGCTCCGGTACAACTTTCTTTTCATGGCTCCAGCGTCTTCCAGAGCGAGGCCAGCCGCACCGGATCGGAAACCCACTGCACCGCCTCAGGATTCTGTTGGTATTGCCTGTAGATCGGGACCTTTGTGTCCAGCCCCAGTTCGGCATAGCTCCTCGGCCCCCGCACGGCAATCGACGACTTCCTGTAGCGCGGATTCGCCTGCCACTCAATGCCGCCGTTCTTCAGCAGCGGAAACCACGCCAGCCCGCCGTGCGCCCTCACCTTGTCATAAAGAAACCCATACTGCCGCTCACACCACGCGCCAAAAACCATGCGCGACTCGGGATCCGCATTCACCACGCAATGCGCCCATCCCGGCGGAACCACAACCTGATCGCCCGGCCTGGCTTCCACCGCCACGCAGCGTCCGGGATCATCCTCCGCCGTCTCCTGCGCGTAGATAATGGCGCGGCCTTCCCAAATCTCGAACAGCTCCGGAGTGGACCATCCGCTATGCGGCGCGGGCGCATGAATATGTCCCTGGCTCCGCACCGGCTCCTCGCCCAGCCGCCCGCTCGCATACGCGACTACGCCGAAAAGCAGATACCGCCGCTTCAGATCAGCCTCATCCTCGCGCCTGCGAACATCCATCGCAATGCCGTAGACCGGGTCAGGCCCGTCGCACCGCGGATCGAGCAGACTCTTGCGAATCGCCTCCAGCCGCCGCATCTCCGGCGTTGGGCCAATCACACCCGGGCCATAATCAAAGCCCAGCTCTCCCGCCCGCAGCGTCACATCCAGTCCGGGATCGAACCCCGGCATCGATTCACGATTCATTTGGAACAATCGCCGGACGGCCTCCGCGTTCCAAAACGCGAACGCCGAACCCGGACTCTCGAATTGTGGCGTAATCATAGCCAGCATCGCTGCCCCAGCACGCCCAGAAAAAGAGCGGCCCGTTGCCCACGTTCACCACGCGATGCGCATGGTGTCCGCGAATGTAATGCAGCCCTCCGGGCGCCATTTCCTCGGCCCAGCTCTTTCGCTGCTCATCCATGCGCACCAGCAGCCCCGTGCCGCTCACCGTCGCGTAGTACTCGGCCCGCGTGCGGTTGGCATGGACGTGCCCGTGCGTCATGAAATACTCCTCGCCGACTCTCCCCGGCTGCAAAATCGTCACTCCCCAGAACAGGCCGCCTTCCTCGCCCTGCTCCACCGGCTTCCACCAGCGCACGCGATAGACCTCCGTGTCCGCGTCCATCCGCGCCCGCGCCGCTTCATCCAGAAAAATCCCCTTCAGTTCGCCGAGCGTTTTCGCGCTCTCCCCCACCGGCTCGCCGCTCATGCCACCCACGCCCCAGTCCAGACTCACCGGGCTTTTCAGTAGGCTCTCGCTTGCTTGTTCTTCCATCGTTTTCATAACTTGCCCAGATACTAGCAAATCGTGTGTTCGTTTTCAACGATAACGAATATAATGAATTTCGTTTTAGCCGAATAGAAAATCTAGTCGCGTCGCTCCACTCGCGCGAGGTATAGATAAACGATGCAGATTTCCGCAGTCGCCAATCAGCCCCAAGGAGGCGCCGAGGCCCGCTCTCCTATATATGTCATCTTTCTGGCCGTCGTCGCCGCCATCTCCGGCTTCCTCTTCGGATTCGACACCGCCGTCATCAACGGCGTGCTGCTCTTCCTGCGCCGCCAATTTTCGCTCAACAATATCGAAACTGAAGTCGCCGCCAGCGCGCTCCTGCTTGGCTGCCTGCTCGGGGCCGCCGGAGCCAGCCTCATCGGCGACCGCATTGGCCGCCGTAAGTCGCTACTTATCTCCGCCGTTCTCTTCGCCGCATCCACCATCGCCGCAGCCCTCGCCAGCACCGTCCTCATCTTCTCCATCGGACGCCTCATCGGCGGCCTCGCCATCGGACTCGCCTCCGTCCTCACGCCCGTCTACATCGCCGAGGTCGCGCCGGCGCGCAATCGTGGACGCCTCGTCTCGCTCAACCAGTTGGCCATCGTCGTCGGCATTCTCATTGCGTATGTCGTAAGCTGGGGCCTCGCCAACCTTGGCGAAACAAGCTGGCGATGGATGCTCGCAGTCGCCGCCATTCCCGCCGTCGCTTTCTTCATCGGATTGCTCTTTATTCCCGAAAGCCCGCGCTGGCTCATCAGCAACCGCCGCCGAGACGACGGCAAGCGGGTGCTCTCGCGCATCTACGGTCCCGAGCAGGCCGAGCATCAGGCGCTTCTCGTCGAGCAAGCCGCCGCCGGCGAGCAGGGAACCTGGCGCGAGGTCTTCGCTCCCTCCATGCGCCGCCCGCTCATCGTTGCCATCGGCTTGGCTATTCTCTGCCAGATCACCGGGATCAACACCGTCCTTTATTACGGATCGATCATCATCAGCGAGCACGTAAAGGGTGAAACCGCCAGCACCGCCCTCATGGCCAACGTCATCATCGGACTCACCAACCTCATCTGCACCCTCATCGCCATCCGCTGCCTCGACCGCTGGAGACGCCGCACCATGCTCCTTACCGGCTCCGCCGGCATGACCATCTCGCTCATCCTCTTCGCCATTCTGTACGGAATCTCCGGCATTTCCCCGCTCGTTGTTTTGGCCTGCATCCTCTGCTATACCGGATTCTTCGCCTTCGCCCTAGGCCCCATTCCCTGGGTCGTCATCTCCGAAATCTTCCCCAACAAAATTCGCGGACGCGCCGCCTCGCTGGCCACTTCCACTCTGTGGACCAGCACCCTCATCGTTACCTTCACCTTCCTCACCATGATCCACGCGCTCGGCGTCACCGGCACTTTCGGAATCTACGCCGTTCTGTGCGTTGTAACTTTCGTGTTTATATGGACAATGGTTCCAGAGACCAAGGGCAAAACGCTTGAGCAGATTCAACGCGAATGGGAGGCATAAATTGGAAAAACGGAGCAAGCGCAAAGAAACATCAAAGCCGGAACCCGAATCCGAGTCCCAAAGCGGCCAGCAGCAGCGCTTCAACTCCATCCTGAGCGGATTGCAGGAATCAGGCTCCGTCGCCGTCGACGAACTCAGCGACCAGCTTGGCGTCTCCGTCGTCACCATCCGCCGCGACCTCGACGTGCTCGAGCAGAAGGGCCTTTTGCGCCGCACCCACGGAGGCGCTGCCTCCATCGAGCCGCTCTTCTACGAGCCCTTCAAGAAAGACCGCTCCTTTCAGGAGCAGGTTGAGCGCCAGGCCAGCGAAAAACGCCGCATCGGACGCGCCGCCGCCGCCCTCATCAACCCCGGCGAAACCATTGCGATCACGCCCGGAACCACCACGGCGGAAATTATTCGCGGCATCCCCTTCAACAGCAAGATCACGGTCGTCACCAACACCGCCAACATCGCCATGGAGTTGTCCAAGCGCAAGGACGTGAACGTCTTCGTCACCGGAGGCCATCTCCACGGCGACTGGTTTTCGCTCGTCGGCCCCAGCGCCATCCGCAGCCTCGAAAACATGCTCATCCACACCATGTTCATCGGGGCCGACGGCATTGACGCCGACTGGGGACTAAGTTGCTTCAGCTCCGACGAGGCCGAACTCAACGGGACCATGGTCCGCCACGCCCGCCGCCACATCGCCGTTGCCGATTCCACCAAGTTCGGAGTCGTCGCCAACTGGCGCATCTGCCAGACCTCCGTCCTCCAGACCCTCATCACCGACACCGGCGCGACCGATGAAATGATCGCCCCTTTCCAGAAACTCGGCATCGAAGTCCTCCGCGTCTGAATCGCCGGGTGGCCACTGAGTCTCCGGGGGGCCCACTCTACCCCTCTTTTGGGTTGAGTTGGGGGACACGCGACGCTGAGAATCACGGCGAAAAGCTCAAGTTTTGGGTGGCCCACTCAACCCCTCTTTTGGGTTGAGTGGGGAACATAAGGCGGCAGTGCGCGAAAGGATGGGAAAAGTCGCTCCTGAAATTCAGCGACCGCGATTCACACGCTGAATGTGGCTACGGCCCCACGCGCAAATTGCTTCCAGCACCGGCACAAGGGTCCGCCCATACTTCGAAATTGAATACCGCACGCAGGGAGGCACCGCGTTTTCCTGATGCCGGACAAGAATTCCGTCCCGAACAAGGTCCTGCAAATGCCGGATCAGCATTCTCTCCGTAATCCCGGGAATGCTGCGGCGCAGTTCGCTCGTGCGCATCGGGCCCTCGGAAAGCCGCCACAGGATCGTCCCTTTCCATCGTCCGTCCACCACGGACAACATGGCGTCGATCGGGCACGCGGAAATTTCCTTCTTGGAAACCGGCATTTTCGCTTCCTGTTCCTGTACTGACTATTTTGTCAGTACGACATTGTGAGTCAGTATACGCATCAGCGGCGTCTCAGTCACAGGAGCGCATCATGGACCTTCTGAATATCGCAACAATCTTGTGCATTGGCCTTCTCATCGGCGCCGAGCTTTCGGTATCGGCCTTCATAAATCCGGTCGTCTGGAAACTCGACCTTGCGGCCCAGGCCACGGCCTTCCCCCTCTTTGGACGCCGGCTCGGCAGGGCCATGCCCTTCTGGTATATCGCGGGCCTTCTGCTGCTTGTCTCGGAAACGATCACCCATCGGCATGGGTACCATGTTGAGTTGCTCGGTGGTGCCGTTGCTTTTTGGGGCGCCGCAATCGCGCTTTCTCTACTGTCCTTGGTGCCAATCAACAACCGAATGGTCCGAATGGGCGCGGATGGATTCACGCAAAGCGTGCAACGCGACCTCCGAAAGTGGGATTCCCTCCATCGGGTGCGCATCTTCCTCCTCGCAATTTCCATGGTCTTTTTCCTCACCGGAATCGGAATCTGACGGATGGTAACCCACTAAAGCATTTCGGGTGGCCCTCTCTAGCATTTGGGTGGCCCATTCAAGCCCGGTTTTGGCTTGAGTGGGGAATACATGACGCTGAGAATCACAGCGAAAAAGCTCAATCTTCGGGTGGCCCACTCAACCCGTCCTTCGGGTTGAGTGGGGAACACAATAACCACCACAACTGCCGTCATCCCGAGCGGAATGCGTCGCGCGGCGCATGAAGTCGAAGGATCTGCGGTTTGCTTCCATCATCACAAATCTGGGTGCCCCATCCTTTGCGCCGTTTTTGCGCAAAGGGTGGGAGACCTCTGTCTACAATCGAGCCAGAGAATCTGCGGTTCGTATCAGGGCACGAGTTTAGTCGTGCCGTAAGCGGCTGAATAGGAGTGAGGCTTTAGCCCCTGCTCGCTGCCTTCGTCGTGCGCCTCTTATTCCTGGCTTCAAATTCGTGCGCTGTGCGCGGGCTCCTGTCGTAAACTATCCTCCTTGTGAAAGGCCAACTTTATTTTGCTGTCCTGATTGCTGCGCTTCTAGCGACAGCCATTCCCGCGCATGCGGATTTGGCAGCGATCCATCGCGACAAGCTTCCACAGACAGCAAGCGTGCTCTCGGCCCTCACCGACGCGCAACAATTGGAGCCATACACCGATCATTGGTCTGCGAATTGGAACTATCCCCTACCTGAAAAGACAGTTGCGGCCCGTCTCGGAAAGGACCTCACAGCCCTCACCGCCGAAGCCAGTAAACACCCTCACAATGAGGAGCTGTTCCTTCTTACAGCCCTCGTTGCCCACTACGCTTATAACGTCGACACAGGCGCATACGACACTGTGATCCAGTCCCTCATCGAAGCATCAAAGCTGGCTCCCGATGACCTTCGCCCAGAATGGTTCCGCGCTGATTTTCTATGTCAGACGGAGGATCCCATTCTCGGTGCGAATGCTTTTCTCGCATTGGAAGCTACCCATCACTCCCAGGATCTGCCCGCCGCATTCTGGGACAACTATCTGGCCTGCGCACTGGTTACGAATATGCCAGCCCATGCGCTCAGAGCTGCCGACAAACTCGCAGAAGCCAAAGCCCAGCCCAGCCATCTGCGCACCTTCTATACCAATCTCGCGCACAAGCGCTTCGTTCCTGTTGACTTAAGCAAAACTTACGACGCCAAGGAGGCGTGGTATTCAACCCCAGACGACTCTGGCTGGGATTTCACTTCAACTGCCTGCGGGCTGCGGTTCCGCATCCCCGCAGAATGGAAAATCGACCGCATGGAAATCCAAAAAGGCATCTGCGATGCGGTTTTCTCCACGGGACCCTATATTGCTCCGCAAGGCCCGTTGTCTCCTGAGATCGTCATTCTCGTCAGAACGCCCGAGGGTCGGGAGACGTTAAATGATTTCCTGCATCGGTTCACAGAAAAGGGCACATATAGAAAAGTTGAGCCGTCGCACTGCCCTGCTGTCTCTTGTCTTGCTGTAGATGGACTCCAACCGAATGTGTACGGCAAAGACGGCGACAGCCTTCCGCGCGTTGTAGTATTCGAGCGCAGCCAGCCTCCGTATCCAGGACTGATTTTTGAATCTCCTGAGGCCCCGCCCCGTTCTCAGTCTGGGAGCGGGGTGAAATATTTCCGGCCCGATGAGACTCTCCAGAGGATGCCTGGTAAGCTCTACTACGTCGTCGGGCTTGACACCGCATCATCCATCGAGCCAAATGCAGTCAAAGATTTCGAGTACTTTCTGCGGCATCTGACAGTGGAATAACATAAAAGTGTCTTGGCGGTTTGACCCCGATCCCTCTCTCCCCAAAAAGTGTCAATCCCCTCCATCCGCCAACTCTCCCCAATCCAGGAACTTACCCCATGCATGGAATTTCCCCAAAATTGGTAAAATAAAAACAGGAGAGATATTGAAGAAAAGGCGCAGCCGCGAGGCCGCGCCTTTGGTTTTCGGGAGTCAAGGTGTCGAAAAGAAATAACTCCTGTATTTACTAGATTTTGCGATCTTCCCCTTTGTTTTCTAGATTTTGCATTTTTCGAGTGATTTATTTTTGAGTCGTAATTCTCGCCGGGGAGCGAGGATGCCATAACTGATTGAAAAAGGCTGACTTAAGCGCAACTCATTGATATAGGCTGACTTGCGGTTCCGATGCGCCTCTAAG
>DASTXK010000076.1:0-4162 GCA_035765555.1 Acidobacteriaceae bacterium | reverse complement strand
AGCGCATGGCGATTTCCGCTGCGCCTTCGTCGTCAATGGGAACGTTGAGCACTTCGGCGGACCGCTCCACGACAGTGCGGAGATCGTCGTCGGAGTAAAACTCCAGGCGTAGGAGAATTCCAAAACGTGAGCGCAGCGGAGAAGACAGCAGGCCGGGCCGCGTGGTGGCGGCGACAAAGGTGAAGGGCTTGATGTCCATGACGTGGGTGCGCGCCGCGGGGCCCTGGCCGATGATGATGTCGAGCTTGTAGTCCTCAAGCGCCGTGTAGAGCTTCTCTTCGAGGACGGGCTGGAGGCGGTGGATTTCGTCGAGGAAGAGCACCTGCCGCTCGCGCACGTTGGTGAGGATTGCGGTGAGGTCTCCCTGAATTTGCAGCGCGGGGCCGGAG
Organism: Acidobacteriaceae bacterium; assembly: GCA_035765555.1. Classification (GTDB taxonomy): domain Bacteria; phylum Acidobacteriota; class Terriglobia; order Terriglobales; family Acidobacteriaceae; genus Silvibacterium. The sequence continues at coordinate 3,773 of DASTXK010000076.1, read as the reverse complement.
GTCTGCTGGAAGCCAACGTCGAGTTCGTTGGCGATGATGCTGGCCAGGGTAGTCTTGCCAAGTCCGGGCGGGCCGAAGAGCAGCACATGGTCGAGCGCATCGCCGCGCGAGCGGGCTGCCTCAAGCGCAATGGCGAGCTGTTCCTTCGCCTTGGTTTGGCCGATGAATTCATTGAGGCGGCGGGGGCGCAGCTTCAGCTCGAAGGAGCTTTCGTCGTCGGCGCGCGCGGCGGAGATGAGCCGCTCGGGGTCGGCGTTCAGGTTGGATTTCCGAGAGGGCACCTGAGAGGAGTTTAGCAGCAGGGAACCGAGCGGTCAGTGTTCAGCGATCTGCGGTCAGGCAGGGCGCTGGTGGTTGGCAGGGTGGTTCGGAAGCGTGGTTTTTGCGTGATTCCGGGGCGGGTATCTGGTAGTCTGAGTCGCCAGTCCACATAAATTCTGGGTTCGTTGGAGGGGTTTTCCCTTGCTGCTCCGTATTTGCTCTTTGGGCCTGCTGCCAAGCGTGTTGTTTCTTGCTTTGTCGTTCACGGCCGGAGCGCAGACGTTTGATTCATCCGCTGCGCGAGTTCACTTCTCCGCGCCGGAATTCGCGCCGGAGTTCAGCCTGAACGACCGTCCCGCTCAACCTGCGCATCAGCCCAAGGTGGGGCCGCTGCCCGACGGCGCAAACTCGCCGGATCTCACCGCGGCGCATCTGGATTTGTCTCCGCTGTTTTCGCAATCGCAAGCGGATACGGTTCAGCAGACATCGGAGGGCCAGACCGCGAATGCCGATGAAGACCGCGAGGTTGAGGGGTATCACTGGAAGGGTCTGCTGTGGCAGTCGTTCGCGTTTATCGGGGCGGAGAACGCCTTTCGGCTGGCGACGGACCACCATTTGCGATATCTGATTGCCGAGGGGCCTTACTGGCACGACTATGTGGCGTCGCTCAAGCACTGGGACATGACGCGCTGGTCGGACGGCGATGATTTTCTGGTGGATTACATTGGGCATCCGATGCAGGGAGCGGTGTCAGCGTACCTCGAGATTCAGAACAGCCCGAGTCAGCGCAACCTGCGCTTCAGCAATACGCGGGATTATTGGAACAGCCGCTTCAAGGCGTTTCTGTGGGCCACGGCCTTCAGCACCCAGCAGAAGGTTGGGCCGCTGGGCGAGGCCGCAGTCGGCAGTGATGGCGGCTTTACCTACGGGCTGCATTGCGCCACGGAACCATGCCGTGACCCGAACGCGAAATACACGAATGACACCGGCTGGACGGACTTCATCGCGACCCCTGTGGGGGGCATAGCTTGGGTGATGGGAGAAGACCTGCTGGACCGCTACGTGAGCGACCGTGTGTGGGAGGCGCATCCCGGCACGATTTTTTCAAAAATTCTGCGTGGCACGCTGAATCCGACGCGGACGGCGGCCAACGCGCTGCGCGGCAAGACTCCGTGGTACCGCGACTATGAGCATCCGGCGGAGGCGCCGAGAGCGGCAGGGGTTTTTGTGGACAACGAGGGGGCTGTCCGGAACCTGCCGCGCTATGAAATTTTCCCGCACTTCAACGCGCTGTCGATTCCGGTAAACACTGCCAACTGCTGGTTCTGCCGCAAGTGGACCCAGGGCGGCGGGGTCGGGTTTTCCATGCGGCTGTCGCGCTGGGTGGATTTTGACTCCGACGTGGATTATCAGCCGAATATAAGCCCGGTGCCTTCCAACCGCGCGGGAGGAAGCCTGCTGATGGGGACATTTGGGCTGCGAACCGGGTTCGCGACGCCGCGCTATTCGCTGAAAGTGGCGCTTCGTCCGGGGTTCGTAAGCTACGACCACGCTTTCCTGACTCTGCCGACGGCGACAAATCCCACACCCGCGATAGGGCGGGTCACGCACTTTGCGACGGCGCTGGCAATCAACGGCGACTACGTTGTGGTGCGGCACATGGCGTTGCGCTGGGAATTTGGGAACACTCCGGTGCGGTATCTGCATAACCTCACCCCGCCGGGAGTGGGGACTGCGCCGAATTACAACTGGCTCTCCCACCAGCAATTTATGACAAACGAGAACTGGACCTACCAAGTGGGGCCGGTGCTGCGTTTTTAAGTTGTTCTGCCGCAATTCCTGAGTCCTGCTCCTCGAAGCCCTTGCACTCAAGTCGACGCGACCACCAGGAAGCGGCGACCTTGTACAAAAGCCTAAAAGTCACATCAACTCAGGAATTGCCATAGAGTTAAGGAATGCCAGGCGGCGTTCTGGAATTTCCTGACATTTCGGTGGTGTATGGGCGATACGCGGCCCTGACGGAGCTGTCCTCGGAGGTGGGCGGATGGCTGCTGCTGTATGCGCGGCTGAATGCCGGCGGCGTCGCCGTGGCGATGGCGTCGAATGTGGCGGGAGCTGCGTCGCTGGGTCTGGAGCCGGACGCGGAGCGCGCGAAAGCCGCGCTGCGGGCGGGCGTATGCGACTTTGTGGTGAACGGACTGGGCGAGGCGCTGCGGATCTTGAAAAATGAAATCCGCCAGCGGCGGGGCGTCTCGGTGGTGTTGACCGGCGCGATCGACCCGATCCTTGCGGAGATCGTGGCGCGCGGCGTGCAGCCGGAGGTGTTGGCGTTTCCAGTGCCGGAACTGGAGGCGCGCGGCGCTCGGATGCTCAAGCTTGATGCGGCCGGCAAGTTGATCCCGGTCACGTGGAGCGTGGACCGCGAATCCGCGAGATGGCTGCCGGTCCTGGATGCGCTGGCGATTGGCGCGCTGGAGAAACGAGACGCGAGGGTGCGCTGGGTGGAGGCCTCGCCACGTTATCTTGGCCGGGCATTCGCGGGGCAGCGGTTCGCGCGGATGACCGAAAGCGAGGCGGACCGGTTTGTCGCGGCGGCGCGCGAGGCGACTCCGGGAAAAATTCCGGTGAGTATGTCGATTGGTCGCGATGGCGAGGCGATTATGATTTCGCCCCGGCGTTAGTGTGCTCGCGAGAGGGAATTCACAGGTGTGAGAGGATTAGGCGGGTTGATTTTTCGCCCCGGAGTGTTGTCTGTCTGAACCGGTTGTTTTGCCTGAATCTTCGGCATCGTCGGCTACGCCCACGCGCGTGCCTCCCGCGTGGATTGTGGGGCTGTCGCTCTTTCCATTTGGCCTGGTGGTCGGGTTCACCATCACGGCGCTGCCGTTTCTGCTGACGCGGCAGGGGATTCCGCTGGGACGGGCGGCCTCGACGAGCGCGGTGGTGATGTCTCCCACGTTCTGGGGATTTTTGCTGTGTCCGGTGCTGGATACGGGGCTGACGCGGCGGGCCTACTGCTGGATTCTGGCCGTGGTGTCGGCGGCGTGCATGGCGGCGGCGCTGGGAGTGTTGTCTCCGTCGCGGCTGGGGCTTACGACCGGGCTGCTGCTGCTGGCTGAGCTGGGCATGGTGATGTACGCGAACGCCGCGAACGGATGGATGGCGGAGTTTCTGCCGGACAACAGGCGCGGGTCGGTTGCGGGATGGACGAACGTGGCCAATCTGGGCGGCGGCGCTGCGGGGTCGATGGCGGTAATGGCGCTGGCTCCGCATATGAGGATGGAGTGGATCGGCGCGGGGCTGGCGGCGTGCGTGGTGCTGGGCGTGCTGCCGACGGTGGTGTTTCCGGCGTCCCGGCGGTCGGCCTTCAAGTTTAAGCAGGTGTTTACCGAGACGCTGAAGGCAACGTGGGCGGCTTCGCGGAAGCGGACAAGCCTGGTGGGGTTCGCGCTGTTTCTGGCCCCCGTGGGCGCCTGCGCGGGGATCAATTTGTTCGCGGGGCTGGGGCCGAA
>DASTXK010000075.1:0-2993 GCA_035765555.1 Acidobacteriaceae bacterium | reverse complement strand
AAGAGGGTTGTTCCGAACGTACCCGTACATATTCCATGACTGCGGGTCTTCAGGATGTTGATCCGCAAACGGTTGATCGGGACTAGTGTCCTGAGTTAGAAATTCGTTTGCAAAGCCGGTTGACTTTCCCCAGGATCAGATCCGCGTCAGCGGTCCACACGAAGGGTTTTGGTTTGCGATTGCGCCGATCGAGGTAATCGAGCATGGCCTGCTCCAGATGACGGACTGCCGTATGGCTTCCACGGCGGACACAGCGCTCGGTCACTTCGGCAAACAAACGCTCCACCAGATTCAGCCAACTTGCGCTCGTCGGCGTAAAGTGGACATGGTAGCGGGGATGCCGCGCCAGCCAGGCCTTTACCTTTGTGACTTTGTGCGTGCCGTAGTTGTCCATCACCAGATGAACTTCGAGATCGTCAGGCAGACTCGCTTCAATATCGTTCAGAAATCGCAGGAACTCCTGATGCCGGTGGCGCCGGTAGCAGTTGCTGATGGTGACGCCACTGGCCACGTCCATGGCCGCAAACAGCGATGTGACGCCGTGGCGCTCATAGTCGTGCGACTGCCGCGCCGGGACTCCCGGCGCCAGCGGCAAGATCGGCTGCGTACGGTTCAACGCCTGCACCTGACTCTTCTCATCCACGCATAACACAATGGCGCGATCCGGAGGATTCATATACAAGCCCACGATGTCGCGCACCTTCTCGACGAACTGCGGATCTTTCGATAATTTGAAGTTGTCCACGCGATGAGGCTGCAATCCGAACGCATGCCAGATGCGTACAATCGCAGTCTGTGACAACCCTGTTTTCTGCGCCAGCAACCGCGTGCTCCAGTGCGTGCTCTGGGCTGGCATGGATTCCAGTGTTTTGGTCACCACTTCTTCTACCTGTTTATCCGTGATAGATCGCGGCGCACCAGGTCGTGGCTCGTCGAGCAAACCTTCCAGACGCTGAAGACGAAAACGTTCACGCCACTTTCCGACTGTAGGCCGTGTAATGTTCAGTTTTTGCGCCACCTGTGCGTTGTTGCTGCCCGCCGCGCAATTCAAAACCACGCGGGCACGCATCGCCAGCGCCTGTGACGACTTCGGGCGTCGAGCCAACAGTTCCAGCTTCTCGCGCTCTTCCGCAGTTATTTCAAGTGGTTTTGTCGGTCGCCCTGTGCTCATGACCCAGGATGCACTATCCCGGTCCATTAGTCAATGCATTTCTAACTCAGGACACTAGAAAGTGGTTGCCTCGTATCGCAACGGCCTGGACCGCAGGGTGGCTGTCCCACATCGTGACAATGTGGCCGTTGTAATAAATGACGTCCTGCGCGGGCGGTTGGGCAGTAAGCGCCAGAGGGAGCGCTATAAGAAGCAAAGCGCGGCAGGCGAGTTGAGTGTTTTTGGGGATGGCCATTGACGTTCCGGGTCACCGGCCGATCAGCGTGAAGACTATTTTCAAACCGCCAGTCAGGGCGACGCCGGGTCGATTGTATCAGGTGTCCATTCGATCGAGGCCGGGGCCGCTTTCGACATAAAGGTTTTCGCGGTTTCATCCGGATCTTCCAGGCGGCCCGGCGGGCCGTTCTCGGTCAGATCATTCCTGGGTATGGCGTGGCTTGCGGGTGTTCACGCGGATGCGGCAGTCCCGCTCCACTACTTGTGGCCGTAGTCGAGTTTCGGATACCAGCCGGCGCCGCGGCCTTCGGGTGTGTAGTCGAGCATTTGCCAGAGCAGATCCATATCGGGTGCGCCGCGCGGGTCCTGGCCGGGATCGGACATCTCGAAGCTCATTTCGGGGCTGTAGAAGTGGCGGATAACGTTCTCGCGGCGGGTGAAGACACTGAAGCCAGGCATGTCGGCGTCATCGGCGCTCACGTAGGTGCGGGTGTAATCGCCGGAAGTGTCGGAGAGGAACCGCAGATTCATCAGCCCGCGCTGCTTCTGGAATTCGAGCACGCGCTCGATGGGCGAGCGCGCGGTCACCGCCATGGCAACTCGCTCCCGGAGATTGACCGCGGCGCCATCCCACGAGGTGAGGAACGAAGTGCAGCTCGGGCATGCCGCGGAGCGCTGCGGGCCGAACATCATGCTGTACACCATCAGCGTTTCTTTGCCGCCGAAGAGATCGGACAAATGAACGGGACCGTTGGGTCCGATGAATTCGAAATCCTTCGGAATCGTGCCGCCCTGGGGGAGCGCGCGGCGCTGTTCGGCGACACGTTCCAGGTGGCGCCGAAGCTCGATTTCTTCAGCAAGAAGGGCATTGCGGGCCGCACGGTATTCCGCGCTCTCGTTCGGGTAGTGGGACCTGTTGGTCGCGACGAGTTGCTGTACAGGAATCAGATTCGCCATCTCCTTAAGATAGCGAAACGGCAGACCGCCAACTTTGCTATGCTGGGGGCGCAATGCCGGAGTGCAGCCATCTCGATCAGGTCCAGGATGTTCAGCCGAACACGCGCGGCTGCGAGGAATGCCTCAAGATGGGGGATTCGTGGGTGCACCTGCGGCTGTGTATGACGTGCGGCCATGTGGGCTGTTGCGATTCCTCGAAGAATAAGCACGCCACGAAGCACGCCCACCGGACCAAACACCCGATCGTCCGTTCGATCGAGCCCGGCGAGGACTGGGGCTGGTGCTACGTCGACAAGGTGGAGCTGGATTTTTCCTGACCGGATGGCCGCGCTGGTCGAGTTCCGGAACGTCCGGTATCGCGCCGGCGGCCGCGAGATTCTGCGGGGCGTCGATCTCACTGTCGAAGAGAACGAAACGGTCGTATTGCTGGGGCGCAGCGGGTCCGGCAAGACGACTCTTCTCAAGATGGTGAATGGGCTGATCGCGCCCTCGTCCGGTGAGGTACGGTTTGCCGGGACGCCGGTGAACGCGCAGGACGCAATCCGGATGCGGCGGCGCATCGGCTACGTGATTCAGGACGGCGGTTTGTTTCCCCATTGGACGGTTGCTGAGAACACCGGCCTGGTGCCGGCCCTGGAACACTGGCCGC
>DASTXK010000074.1:0-3450 GCA_035765555.1 Acidobacteriaceae bacterium | reverse complement strand
TCCCAGGAGTAGTCCTTGGCCATGCCGTTGCGCATGATCCGGGTCCAGCTTTCCTTGTCGTTCCGGAAGATTTCCAGGGCACGCTGTAGCGCGTCGTAGAAATCTTCCGCCGTCTGGTCCTCGAATTTGAAGCCCGTGCCGGTTTCGGTTTCCGGGTCCCACTCGTCAACCGTGTCGTCCAGCCCTCCGGTTGCGCGCACCACGGGAACCGTCCCGTACTTCATGCTGTAAATCTGGTTCAAGCCGCAAGGCTCGTAGCGCGACGGCATCAGGAAGATGTCCGCACCGGCCTCGATTTTGTGGGCCAGCGTGGGGTCGTAGGCGATCTTGACGGCCGCCTTGTCCGCGTATTTTTCATGAAGCTTGCGGAACAGCCCCTCGTAGTAAGGCTCGCCCGTGCCCAGCGCGACCAGAAACACATCCTGATTGAGCAGCTCGGGAGCAATCTCCGCGATGAGGTCAAAGCCCTTTTGAGTGGCAAAACGCGACACAATGCCCAGCACCGGAGTCTCATCCGTCACGTGCTCCGCGCCAAAGGCGTGCAGCAGATCGCGGCGGCAGGCGCGCTTGCCTTCAAGGTTTTCCGGCGTGTAGTGCGCGGCAATGTTGTGGTCCGTCGCCGGGTCCCATTCCTTGTAGTCCACTCCGTTCAGAATCCCGTACAGGTCATCCGCGCGCTTGCGCAGCACGCCGTCCAGCCCCTCGCCAAATTCCGGCGTCTGGATCTCTTCCGCATACTTGCGGCTCACCGTGGTAATGGCGTCGCTATAAACAATGCCGCCCTTCAGAAAATTGAATGTGTCGAAGTGCTCCACGCGATCCATGGTGAAAATTTCCCACGGCAGCAGCAGCCGCTCCGTGGTGCGCGGCGCAAACCGCCCCTGGTAGCCCGCGTTATGGATGGTCAGCACCGTCGCCGTGTTCCGCAGCGCCGGATCAAAGTAGTATGTCGTCTTGAGAAAGAGCGGGATCAGCGAGGTCTGCCAGTCGTGCGCGTGAAACACGTCCGGAACGCCAAGCTGCTTGGCCGCCTCCAGCACCGCGCGCGAAAACAGCCCGAAGCGCTCCCAGTTGTCGGGATAGTCTCCCGTCGCAGTTCCATACATCCTCTCGCGGTCAAACATATCGGGGCAGTCCACAAAATAGAAATGCGCGCCGTCATGCATGCCGCCGTCCAGGATCGTCGCGAAGCGGTTGTAGTACTGGAACGGCACTGTGACGCTCTTGATTGCCACTTTCTTCTGCGGAGCGCGCTCGCGCACCTGCCGGTAGTACGGCAGATACACGGTGGCCTTGTGCCCCAGCTTCACAATTTCGCGCGGGACCGCTCCCACAACCTCGGCCAGTCCGCCCGTCTTCGCATAAGGAACACATTCAGACGCGGCAAAAACAATATGCATGAAGAGTCGTACTCCGTTCTTTTCTCTTTATGATGCAATCAGATAGTCGATTGGTGCGGCGGGCCGCAAAGCTTGAGTTTATCGCTTTTGCCCGAGCGGGAATAAGAGGACGATTGAAGCGAAAGCCAAAACTGGGACAGAATTTTCTCGCGGATCCCGCGGCGGCACTGGCCATTGTTGACGCGCTGGGCGATCTGACCCATGAAACCGTAGTCGAAATCGGCCCCGGCGCGGGGGCCATCACCGGAATCCTCGCTGGGCGCGCCAGGCGCCTCATCGCTGTCGAACTCGACCGCGCACTCGCGGCTCAACTGCGCGCGCAGTTCTCCGGAATCGAAGTCCTCGAAGCCGACATTCTTACGGTGAACCTGAGCGCGCTGCGCAACGGCGAGGAAAAACTCCGCGTGGTTGGGAACCTTCCCTACTACATCACGTCGCCGATTTTGTCGCACCTTTTCGAGCATCATGCGGCAATCGAAACCGCCGTTGTCATGATGCAGCGCGAAGTCGCTGACCGCGTCGCCGCCTCGCCCGGCTCGCGAGACTACGGAGTGCTCTCCGCCACCGCGCAAATTTACGCCCGGATTGAGCGCGTACTGGACCTGCCGCCGTCCGCCTTCATGCCTCCGCCGGAAGTCCACTCCACCGTGCTGCGCCTGACCATGCGCCCGCGCTTCGCCGCACTTGGAATCCGGCCGGGAGCCTTTCTGACATTTCTGCGCCAATGCTTCGCGCAAAAGCGAAAGACGCTGGCGAAGAATCTCCGCGCAGCCGGATTCGATAAGACCGCGATCGCGCAGGCGCTGGAGAAATCGGCGATTCCCGCAAATGCGCGGGCGGAAGAAATTGATCTGGAACGCATGGCAGCGTTATGGAAGAACCTCGCGCGGGATTAAAGGCTAACTGCTCACGCGATACCGAAAAATTTCCGGAAATTCTGTGCCGTCTTCGCCGCCGCATCTTCCGCCGAAATTCCCTTCAGTTCTCCCAACAGAGCCGCCACCTGCGCCACCCACGCCGGCTCGTTGCGCTTGCCACGATGCGGGACGGGAGCGAGGAACGGAGCGTCCGTCTCAATCAGAATCTTTTCCAACGGCAGCGCGGCCATTACATCGCGAATGGGCTGCGCCTTGGGAAACGTGGAATTGCCCGCAAAGGAAATCAGGAAACCCATGCCGGTGGCAAGCTCGGCGTGCTTGAGGCTGCCGGTAAAGCAATGCAGAATCCCGCCCAGACCGGTGCCCTTCCAGTTGCGTTCCAGCACGTCGAGCGTGTCGTCCCAGGCGTCTGTGGAACCCTCGGACGGGCGGCAGTGGATCACAATCGGCTTCCGGCGGGTGGCGGCAATCTCCATCTGGCGAGCGAAGGCCGTCCGCTGCTGGTCGCGGTCGGAAAGCTGGTAGAAATAATCCAGCCCGATTTCGCCGCACGCCAGCACGCCCTCTTCGCGCAGCAGGCCATCCAGCTTCAGCAGCACCGTTTCGCTCATCAGCCGCGCCTCATGCGGATGCACGCCCGCCGTGGCGTAAATCTTCGGTATTCCCTCACGCCCGGCGTAGGCCCGCGCCAGTTCCAGCGCGCAGTGCATCGTGTCCGGCCCGTCGCCAATGCCGATGGACAAAACCGTTTGCACACCCGCCGCATACGCCCGCTCCAGCATGGCGTCGCGGTCGCCGTCGTACCGCTCGCTGTCAAGATGTGCGTGTGAATCAATCATTCCGAATGAGCCAATTCCCGAAAAACGGGAGGGCCGAAGCTGCCAGATTTGATTGCGCCATAGGCGCGTGCGCCTGGACGGCCAGTCCTATTTCAGTCTCGCCCCAATCTCCACGTCTTCCAGAAAGCTCGCCAGCACCGGTTTGCCGCCTTCGAGCGACGCGGCCAGCAACATTCCATTTGACTCCAGACCGCGCAGCTTACGAGGGGCAAGATTCGCGACGATCACGATCTTGCGTCCAACCAGCGACTCAGGCGTGTAAGCCTCAGCGATCCCAGCAAGAATCTGCCGCTGCTCGTAGCCCAGGTCCACTTCCAGCCGCAGCAGCTTGTC
>DASTXK010000073.1:0-7893 GCA_035765555.1 Acidobacteriaceae bacterium | reverse complement strand
ACCACCCGGCCTTTTTCAAGATGCCGGATGGCGCGCCGCCGAATATATGGTTCGGCAACCTGGTTCATTTCAATGGCCGTCATCACGCGGCAGTACGCCCCGTGCTTTTCAATGGCGTCCTGGACGGCGATCGCGTTGATGACCGTGGCCAGCATGCCCATGTTGTCCGCGGAAACCCGGTCCATGGAACGCGCCTGCTCGGCGACGCCGCGAAAGAAGTTGCCTCCGCCGACGACGATGGCCACTTCCACGCCCATCTCGCTGACTTCCGCGATCTCCGCCGCGATCTCATGCACGCGTGCCACATCCACGCCGAACCCGCGCCCGGCGGCCAGCGCTTCTCCTGAAAGCTTGAGTACGACGCGCTTATACATGCCTCCTGAAGTATCTCACGACCAGACGCGCCTTCGGCGTCCTCGCTTTTTCAGGGCTTTACAGTTCCACAGCCTTGCCGCCAGCGGCGAAAATACAACTCGGCCATAATGCGCGGGCGTCTATATCGGTAGCTAACAGGATGGTCCCCGATGCGAGTAGGAATAGTAGCTGCCCCGTTTATCCCTGTCCCGCCCAGGCATTATGGCGGGACAGAATTGTTCGTTGCCCATCTCGCCGAGGGTTTGTCGCGCCGTGGCATCGATGTCGTCGTTTATTCAAATGGCGAATCCACGGTCAGGGCGGAAAACCGCTATCTGTATGGCAAGATGGAGTGGCCCGTCAACGAAGTCCAGTCCCAGATCAAAGATGCCAATCACACCGCATGGGCCGTGCACGATGCCGCCTCCTGTTGTGACATCATCCATCTCAACAATGCTTATGGCCTGACCTTTTCCCGCTTTGTGGATGCCGCATTCGTCTACACCGTCCATCACCCGAAAGTCCAATCCCTGAGCGAGTTCTATCGATATTATCCGGAGGTCTCCTTCGTCACCATTAGCGATGCCCAGCGGAACCTCGAATCCATGTCGCGCATGCAAACCATCCATCATGGCCTTGCTGTGGAACGCTACAAGCCCATGGATGAGAAGCAGCCGTACCTCGCCTTCATAGGTCGAATTGCCCCCATTAAGGGTGTGCATCTGGCGATTGAAGTGGCGAAGAAGTCGGGAATCCCGCTCAAAATCGCGGGAGAAGTGCAGCCGATCTTCGAGGATTACTTCAAAACTCAGATTGAGCCAGAAATCGATGGCAAATTCATCGAATACCTCGGCCCTGCGGACCTCAACGCCAAGAACGAGCTGCTGGGCAATGCCATGGCCATGCTCTTTCCCATCCAGTGGAACGAGCCTTTCGGACTCGTCATGATCGAATCCATGGCCTGCGGAACCCCGGTGGTCGCGCTCGAAGGCGGCTCCGTTCGCGAAATCGTGAAGAACGGAGTATCGGGCTGGGTCTGCACCAGTATCGACGAAATGGTGGAGTCGGTGCAGACGCTCAATCTTCCCCCGCACACGGTCCGCAGGTACGCGGAAGCCAATTTCTCTCTGGACACAATGGTCGAGCGCTACATCGCGCTTTACGATACGCTGCTTCGGCCGACCCTGCCCATTGTGAAGCAGATTCCGGTTGACACTGATATCTCAGGCACCCAAGTCGCGGCGGCAGCATGAAGGGTACAACGAACCGGACCGCGGTCACTGCCGACGAAGACCTCTTCTATGAAGGAATGCGTCTGGAACCAGCCGATTGCCCGCTCGAACCGAAAATCGCCTACCAGTCGCAGATTCCACACAAAACCGACGACCTGACGCTTATCGATGGCCGCACATTTCTGGCCAGCACGGTGTCGGGAAACATCTGCCCGCCGGGCGCGCCCGACGTGGGCTTCTTCAGCCATGACACCAGATTTCTGAGTCAGCTTGAGTTGCAGGTTGGCGGCCAGGCCACGATCCTTCTTTCCTCTTCATCTGAACGCGCCTATGCCTCGCAGATCGAAATGACGATGAAGATGGTTTCGGAAGAAAACAATCTGGATATCCCGGAAAACACCATCCACCTGCGCCGCGAGCAGGTGCTGGCCGGCAATGCCCTCTTCGATTCTCTTCGCTTTGAGAACTTCACGGACCGCGAACAGCAACTCAAGATCGAACTGACGCTCGATGCCGACTTTATGGACATCTTTCAGGTGCGCGGAATGATCCGCGGCCGATGCGGCCAGTATTTCAAGCCACTCATAAAACCCGACTCCATGATCTTCCTGTACCGCGGCCTCGACAATATGGAGCTTACGACAACGGTCGAATTCGCCCCGGAACCAGCTTCAATCAAGGACCATACGGTGCAATGGAACGTCCGTCTTCCTCCCCTTACGCGCAGCGAGCTGCTCATGCGCATCACCCCGCGAACTCGTGCGCTCTCCACCGCGCGCCGCAGGGATAGTGCCGATTCCCTTGAAAACACCACCTTTGACGGCGGCGCGAAGCTCCCGCACATTGCCCACAGCGCCTACAACCATCTGTTGCAGCAGCGGCGCGACACATTCGCCGGATGGCAGAAGGATTCCACGTTTTTCCGGAGCAGCAATCAGGTCTTCGACAGACTTCTGATGAACAACATCAGCGACATTCATGCGCTGCTCATTCCCGAAGGTAAGCACCACATTATCGCCGCCGGAGTTCCATGGTTCGACACCGTATTCGGCAGGGACTCGCTAATCGCCGCATACCAGACTCTCATGCTCAATCCCCAGCTTGCCGCCGACACGCTGCGCGTGCTCGCGCAGTATCAGGGCACGACGGTGGATGATCTCCGCGATGAGGAACCCGGCAAAATTCTGCACGAGCATCGCTCGGGCGAGATGTCTCGGCGGCAGGAGGTGCCCTTCGGCCATTACTACGGCTCTGTCGATGCGACGCCGTTGTATCTTCTCGTCTTCACGTCCATGCTGGAATGGCTGGGCGACCCCCAACTGTATATCGAACTTTTTCCAGCCGCGCAGGCGGCCCTGGACTGGATTGACAATTACGGCGACCTCGATGGTGACGGCCTGATCGAGTTCAAGCGCCGCTCGCCAACCGGCCTGCTTAACCAGGGCTGGAAGGACTCCGGCGACGCGAATGTGTTTCCTGACGGCACGCTCGCCGAAGCTCCCATTGCGCTGGTTGAGGTGCAGGGCTACGTATACGCGGCCAAGCGCAAAATGGCCATGCTGATGGAGCGGCTTGGCGACTTCGAACATGCCGGTCTTTTGAAGAAGCAGGCCGGGGAGCTGCGGGCGCGAATCGACGAGGCCTTCTGGATGCCCGAGCGAAATTACTACGCGATGGCCCTCGACCGCGATAAGCGGCAGCTTGATGTCATTTCGTCCAATCCGGGACACCTTCTTTTCACCGGAGCAATTTCCCACGAGCGGGCGGAAAACGTCGCGCAGGCCTGCATGCGCGAAGGGCTGAACTGCGGTTGGGGCATCCGGACGCTCTCGCAGAAGGAACGCACCTTCAACCCCATGAGCTATCATCGCGGATCGGTCTGGCCCCACGACAATTCCTTGATCGTGCATGGGCTGGCGCGTTCCGGATTCAAAAAACGAGCAGGCCAGATTTGCAACAATCTTTTTGAGGCCGCGCTGCACTTCCGCGATTACCGCCTCCCGGAACTGTTCTGCGGAATCCAGCGGCGGCCCTATGATGTTCCGGTTGAGTATCCCGTTTCCTGCTCCCCGCAGGCGTGGGCCTCGGGAAGCATCTTTCTGATGCTCTCCTCCATGCTCGGCCTTCACCCCTCGGCGCATTCACGCGAGTTGCAGATCATCGATCCTTCGCTGCCGCCGTTCCTCGACTGGCTGCACATCCGCAATCTTCGCGTCGGCAACAGCCGGGTCAGCCTGGACTTTTCGCATCAGGAAGGACGGACCTTCTGCAATGTGGTGGACGTGCAGGGCGAGCCGCTGCGCGTCTCCGTCACCTTCGATTCCAAGGTCGCCGCCGCGCTTCGCGCCTGAAGCAACATGTTAGTGCAGCATATCGAATAACGTGCCCTGCTGGTCCACCGCCGCAATCACGTGAATAAGCGCCGACTGCTGGGTTTCGGTCGTGCTAAGCTGACTCGCCACTTTGGCTGTGTCCGTCTGGATTAGGGAATTCTGCGCCGCCTTTAGCTGGAGAGATTCGCTGCCGCTGTAAGCGCCTGCCGCCTTCAGCCGGGTGATTGAGTCGTCAAGCGCCACCCGCTGCTGGCTCACGTGGTTTAGCGCAGAGTTAAGGCTGCTGAGATCCGTCGCCAAGGATCCCGACGAAGCGCCGCTTGATACATCGGCAATAAGGTTGTTCAGCGTGGCCAGAACATTGGGCCCTGAGGTAAAGATCTGGTCTCCCGGAACATTCGTCGCGATCTGCTGCCCGGAGGGCGTCCGCACCTGGCTGATCTTGCTGTCTCCGCCGTAGGTCACGGTGGCGGGCGAGGTGGCGGTGTTGATGCTGAACGGAGGCGCCGAACCCTGGCTCCCGGCAAAAATGTATTGCCCCATGTAAGAAGAGTTGGCCAGCGAAAGGACCTCGTCCCGGATACCGCTCAGTTGCAGCGCGATGGCCTGCTCGTTGTTCACGCTCAGCGTGCCGTTGTTCGCCTGCGTTGCCAGGGTAATGGCCGACGTAAGCTGGCTGACGACATTGCCCAGCGCCGAGTCGCCCACCTGTAGCAGGCTCTCGACCGAACTCGCCGTCTGCGAAAACGTGTCGTCGGCGTTCAGCCGCGACGTGAGCAGAACGTTCTGCCCCGCCGCCGCCGGATTATCGCTGAGCGAGTTGACCGTGACGCCGGTCGAAAGCTGTTCGCTGAGCTTCTGCTCATTCGCGGCCACCTGGTTCAGCGAACCAACCAAGCCGATAACATAGTTCGGATCTACACGCATCGTCTCGCTCCTCTGTCCTTCAGTTCCCCGCTAGATTTAGCCGGAGTACGCCGTTTCCACGCCCAGGTTGAGGGCCGCCGCAGTCACAGTGTTGATGATCGTGAATATCTTCGATGCCGACTGGTAAGCCTGCTCAAAAGTTTCCAGTGCCGCCGCTTCCTCGTTCAGGTTGACCGAAGACAGCGAGTTGACCTGGTTCCGCATCTGTGAGACCGCCGCCTCCTGCGCCGCATTCTGCGTCGAAACGCCGGAGACAAGGCTGCCGAGCGTCGTCACAAAATCGGAATAGTAGCTGGAGGGCGTGTTTCCGGCGATGATTCCCTGGTCCTGAAGGCCGGCCATCGCCAGCAGATTGGTGTCGTCGGAAGAACCGGCGCCCACCGCCGCCGCCGCGACAAGGGCCGGATCGGTAATCGCTACGGAAATTCCCGCAGCCGCTCCCGCCACTCCCCCGGGGAGGTTAAAAATGGCCACGCCGGGATTGCCGTTCGCATCCGATCCGGCCTGGTTCTGCGCGTTGACCGCCGTTCCAAGATCGTAGGCCAGCGTGTCCAGCGCGCTCTGCATCTGCGGAATGTCCTGGTTGCGCACCGTCAACAATCCGCCAATCTGGCCTCCGCCGCCTGCCAGCGTGGAAGTAATGTCGTTTCCGCCGGAATCATAAATGTGCAGCGAACCGCTGACCATCGCCGTCGAGAGCGGATACGATTCACCGCCGCCCATCAGCAGCGCCCCGCTCGAGGTCGTGATCTCAATTCCGTTGTTTTCCGTCTGAATCTGGTGGATTCCGATCAGGTTGGATAGCTGCTCCAGGTCCTGCTGGCGCTGGTCTTCCAGAACTCCAGCGTCGGAATTGGGAGACGAGGATTCAATCTCGGTATTCAACTGTGCCAGCGACTCGGTAAGCCGGTTCACCTGAACAATCAGGCTCCCGGTCTGCTGGTCGAGCGAAACCTGCTGGCTCGAAAGCTGCGATGACGCGGCCTGAAAATCCGCCGAGAGGTTCGCCGCCGTTGTAATCACCTGCTGGCGCAGCGCGGTGCTGGCCGGGCTCGATTCGAGCGATGACATCGCGTCAAAGAAATCCGACATGTCCTGCCCAATGCCAATACCGGAGCTTCCGGAAGCCGCCGAGGTCGCCTGGCTGAAAATGGACTCTACCTGTTGGAGCGCCGTCAGGCGCGACCCCGATGCGCTGGCCCCCTGTTCCTGCTGCCGGAGCGCCTGCTGGAGCACAACGTCGCGCTGCGACTCGCCCCCAACCATGCTCGCGCCGCTTCCGTACTGCTGGCCGTTAATGGTGACGGGATCGTTCTCTTCAAACGTCGCCACCTGCCGCGTGTATCCCGGCGTATTGGCATTCGCCACGTTGTTAGAAACCACCGAGAGCGCGGCCTGGTCCGCGTTGAGCGCTCCTGTTGCAATATGCAAAGCCGTACCTAGGGTCGCCATTGAAGTCCTTTCGTGAAAAAACTCTAATGCGGGGCTACCGCATACTGCCCCGGCAAGTGCTCGCCCGTGGCGCGCCGGATGGTCCGGAGGTTGCGCGCCGTCATCTCCAGCAGCTTCGCCAAAGCGTCCCGCTTTCTGAGGTATTCCGCAGGATGCAGCGGCGCGGTGACAACCGATGCCGCGTCCTCAAGTTGCTGAAGAGTGGAGGCGTCTCCACGCTCCAGAGCCGAGAAAACCTCGTCCAGAAAACGGTCCACGGGTATGGGCGCGACGGATCTCATGCCTGCCTCCTCACTGCTTCGGTTTGTGTTGGGTTTGAATGCCGGCCCGATTGCGCCTGCCCGCTGCCGCGTTATTCCTTGCCGCCGAGCATGTGGTCCATCAGCGAATTGGCCACGTCCTCAGCGCTGACCTTGTATTGGCCACCGGCGATTGCCGCCTGCACGGCCTGGACTTTTTCCGAGCGCACGTCCGGAAGCGACGCCGCCGCCCTGGCAAGCCCGGCAGCCCCGCTCAAACTTGCCTGGTCCGCGGACTCGGAACTCGTGCGCAAATCCGGCCTGACGGAACCCGCTCCAACAGCGAAGATGCGGGCGCCGCCAGAAGCAGACTGCGCGATCTGGAGATCGTTCGAGACGTTCATGCGATCCGGTTTCTCCTCAGTTGAGTCCATCGGCAGAAAAAGCGGACACTTTAGTACTGTGTCCCAGGTCTATCCTTAAGAATTTCTCAAAGTTTACCTGAACTTACGCCGAACTAGACTCCGTGTATGTCCTAAAATGATCCAAAATCTTGGTCGCGATGCCAAAACCACCGCGTTCGGAGATTGCTTTTGCCAGCACTTCCGAACCAAAACTCATCAAGGCCCCGGAACTGCCGCCCTCGACCCCATCCATTCCGCCATCCTCGCCGGAGTCGAACAGCGGGTCGTGCTGCAGGGGCTTCAAAAACTCCTGCATCAGGCTGGCCTCAAATTCATGCGCCGCCGACTCCAGCCTGGGGTTATCGGCGGAAATCGAGTCCGGCCTGTTCCGGGCCTGTAAATTGCTGATATTCATGGGCTACATCACCTCCAGATCGGCTTCGAGCGCACCCGCCTGCTTCATGGCCTGGAGGATCGAAATAATGTCGCGGGCCGTCGCGCCAATCTGTTGCAGACTCTGCACCAGATCATCGACCGTCGCGCCCTCGCGCAACTCAATGCGGTTGGCAGGCTTGTCCTGCGCCTGAACGGTCGTCTGCTTCACCACCTGCGTGGTCCCGCTTGAAAACGGCCCCGGCTGCGAAACTTCTGTCCGACTGATGACATTCACCACCAGCCCTCCGTGAAGAATCGAAACCGGCTGCAAACGAACCTCTCCGCCAATCACAATGGTCCCGGTACGCTCGTTGACCACCACCCGCGCCCGCGGGAAGACCTGCACGTCGATGGACTCGACCCGGGCCAGAAGGCCGGGAATGTCCTCGCCGGGCTGCGCCGTAATTTGAATGCGGCGGCTGTCTTCGGCATGGGCCGCGTCGCGTCCCAGCGTCTTGTTAATCGACGAGGCCACCAGTTCCGCCGTCCGGAAATCAGGGTCGTTCAGCAGCAGCGA
>DASTXK010000072.1:0-6583 GCA_035765555.1 Acidobacteriaceae bacterium | reverse complement strand
AAGCTCCGCCCAGCCGCAGAAGAACTACACCACGATTGACTGGGCCAACTCCGGGACGATTTCCGGGACGATCCACTTTACGGGCAAGGCGCCCAAGCGGATTCCCATTGACATGGGGCAGGACCCGGTGTGCAGCCTTTCTCCGACGAACCTGACGGAGCAGTATGTGGTTGGTGGCGACGGGCTGGAGAACGTGTTTGTCTATATCAAGTCGGGGTTAGGCAACAAAGCCTATGCTCCGCCCTCAAAGCCGGTGGTGATGGACCAGAAGGGCTGCCGCTATGACCCGCACGTGATTGGCGTGATGCCGGGCCAGCCAATTGAGTTCACTAACAGCGACAACACCATGCACAACGTCCACATGATTCCGACGCTGAGCACGAACCAGGCCGTCGATGTATCGGAGGCTCCGAACGGGCCAGGCGAGACGCGGACGCTCTCGACGCCCGAGCTGATGATTCCGGTGCGCTGCAACAATCATCCCTGGATGGAAGCCTTCGTAAACGTGGTGTCGAACCCGTTTTATTCGGTTTCGGGCGAGGGTGGGAAGTTCACCATTAAGGGCGTGCCGCCCGGAACCTACACCATCGTCACGGACCACGAAAAGCTGGGCGAAAAGACCGCCACCGTAACGGTGACTCCGCACCAGACCGCGACCGTGGATGTGACGTACGCGATGCCGGCAGTAACGAAATAACCATGCCGCGACATTCCGGCGTCAAACCGCAATGCCGTAACCGCCGCCCCCTTGCAGCCGTAGCTTGCTGCGTGACTCTTTTTTTCGCTCTTTGGGCGCCCGCGAACGCAGCCCCACCTCAAAAACCAGCCGGCCTCTCCAACCAACAGCGCGCCCGGCTTGCTATCCAAACCCTGCAATCCTGGTACGACAAAACCACCGGCCTCTACAGCACAACCGGTTGGTGGAACTCGGCCAATGCTATCACCACCCTCGCCGACTACTCCCAGGCCGCTCACACCCAAAAATTCAAACCGGTTTTCCGCAACACTTTCAAGGCCGCGCAGAAGACATCTCCCGGCTTCATCAATCAGTACTACGACGACGAAGGCTGGTGGGCCCTCGCCTGGATCGACGCCTACGATCTCACCCGCCACCGACCGTATCTCAACATGGCCGAGTCCATCTTTGCCGACATGGCCGGAGGATGGAGCAACGACTGCTCCGGCGGCATCTGGTGGAGCAAGAAGCGGTCTTATAAAAACGCCATCGCCAATGAGCTGTTCCTTTCTGTAGCGGCGCATCTGGCAAACCGCGCCGCCACCTCTCAGCAGCGCTCAACTTATCTCGCATGGGCCAACCGCGAATGGCAATGGTTTTCGCATTCCGGCATGATCAACAACCGCCACCTGATCAACGACGGACTCAACGCCCGCTGCCGCAACAACGGTAAAACCACCTGGACCTACAACCAGGGAGTCATCCTCGGCGCTCTCGCCGAACTCTATCGCGCCAACCACGACCAATCGCTACTCAACGAAGCGCAAAGCATCGCCGATGCCGCGCTCTCAGACCCCGCTCTGGTGGACCGGAACGGAGTCCTTCATGAGCCATGCGAACCAAATTGCGGAGCCGATGGAACTCAGTTCAAAGGAATTTTTATCCGCAATCTGAGCAGCCTCGACCGCATCGCCGGAAATTTGCAATACGAGAATTTCATTTCCAAAAATGTCGACAGTATCTGGGCCGGAGCCCGCCCACCCGGCTATCATCTCGGCCTCATTTGGTCCGCCCCCTACGGAACAGCCAACGCCAGCACCCAAAGCTCCGCGGCAGACGCCCTCGTCGCCGCCATGCGAACCTCCAGCGGCGGTGGTCACGAATAGCATCATGGCTCCCATGCTCGAGGCAATCGCTGGAGATACGATGAATGACGGGACGGCGACGTAACAACGTATGTGGCGTAAGGCATGTGCTAAGCATCTGGGAATCGCGCGAAAGAAGAGGAGATATTGTTCATGACTTATTCGCACTCGAGACTATTTATCGCGTTAATCATAGGAGTGATTGCGATAGGGCTTGGGCTAATGGAGACGTGTTCTGGAGAAGCGTTGCAGGGCTATGGTCGGACAGCATCCCGGGGTGAAGAACCGCAAAGATTCTGGAAGGCGGTCGCAATACATTACCTCTGCGGTGTTGCGGGGATTGCGTACTTTTTGTACGAGAAGTTTTTAGCAAAATAAAAATTGTCCCATGGCAGGCGGCCTACGCAAATCCGCTTTTGCTCGTGTGTGGGGAACATTCCCAGGGCCTAACCTGCTCCAGCCTGCCGTTGAACGACCCGACTTCCCCGCCCAGCCGCCCCAATCCGCCCGCCCTCCGCGATACACTAGATTCACAGCGATTTCCCCATCCCGGCGATCAACGCAGGCGGGGAACGCTGGCTTTTCAGCAAGGCAGGCTCACACAAACACATGCGGCAGCAGATAGGCATTCTAGGCGCGACCGGAATGGTCGGACAGCGTTTCATTCAGCTTTTGGAGAACCATCCCTGGTTTGAAGTGGCGTGGCTTGCGGCCAGCGACCGCTCCAGCGGGAAGAAATACGGCGATGCGGTGAAGTGGAAGCTCGCCACCGCGCTTCCGGAGCGCATTGCCAACATGACGGTTTCGCCGGCGGTGCCGGACGGCGCTCCCAAGGTGATTTTTGCCGCGCTCGACGCGGACATTGCGCGCGAGATGGAACCGGCCTTTGCGGCTGCGGGCTGCGCCGTCATTTCCAACTCCAGCGCCTTCAGGATGCAGGAAGACGTGCCGCTGGTGATTCCGGAAGTGAACGCCGACCACCTGCCGATTCTGGAAGAGCAGGCGTGGCGGAAGCAATCGGGCGGCTACATTGTGACCAACCCCAACTGCTCGGCCATTGGGCTGGTGCTGGTGCTCAAGCCGCTGGTGGAGCGCTTTGGCGTGGACGCGATTTTTGTGAGCACCATGCAGGCCATCAGCGGAGCGGGGTATCCGGGCGTGGCGTCGATGGACATTCTCGGCAACGTGGTTCCCTACATTAAGAACGAAGAAGAAAAGATGCAGGCGGAAACGCTGCGCCTGCTTGGCTCGCGCGACGGCAAAGTAGTGAAGCCGCTCGGGGCGAAGATGAGCGCGCACTGCAACCGCGTGTCTGTGGAAGACGGCCATACGGAAAGCGTGAGCATTAAGCTTTCGCGAAAGGCGACGCGGGAAGAGATTCTGGAAGCGTGGCGGGAGTTTACTCCGCTGGCCGGACGCGACCTGCCCATGGCTCCCGCGCAGCCGGTGGAATTTGCGGGCCAGGAAGACCGTCCGCAGCCGCGGCTCGACAAGATGCGCGGCAAGGGCATGGCGGCAACGGTTGGAAGGCTGCGTCCCTGCGGGCTGCTGGACTGGAAGTTCACGGTGCTCTCACACAACACAATTCGCGGCGCGGCCGGAGCGGCGCTGCTGAATGCGGAGTTGCTGGTCTCGCTCGGAAAACTCGATCCGGTGGCAGTGCCGGCATGAACAAGCTCGTTGTGATGAAGTTCGGCGGAACCTCCGTCGAAGATGCTGTTGCCATCACCCGCACCGCAGGCATCGTGCAGGGCCGCTGCGACAAGGGCCTTGCGCCGGTTGTGGTGGTGAGCGCCATGGCCAAGGTGACGGACCAGCTTCTGGCCGCCGCCGCCGCCGCCGGGCAGGGCAACCGCGAAGGCGCGCTGGCGATTTCGGGCAGGCTGCGGGAGCGGCATCTTGAAACCGCGGCGAAGCTGGTTGCGGCGGACGCGATTGACGAACTCAGCAAACAGATTGAGGCGGAATTCGCTTCTCTGGAAGAAGTGCTGCGCGGGCTGGCCGCCGTAGGCGAGCTTACGCCGCGCATCAGCGACATGATTGTTTCGGAGGGCGAGCGGCTGTCAAGCCGCATGATCGCCGAAGCCTTCCGGCATCGCGGGCTGGACGCGGTCCATGTGGATTCGCGCACCTGCATCATTACCGACGCGCAGCATTGCAAAGCGGTTCCGCAGGACGCGCTGATTGAGCAGCGGCTGAAAGAGCACGTGCTGCCGCACGCCACGGAAGGCCGCATTGTGGTCATGGGCGGGTTTATCGGCGCGACGGAAAAGGGCGTGACCACGACGCTGGGACGCGGCGGGTCAGACTTTACCGCCGCGCTGGTGGGTGGAGGCCTGGACGCCGGAGCCATCGAGATATGGACCGATGTGAACGGCATTATGACGACCGATCCGCGCGTGGTTCCCGATGCGCTGCGGGTGAAGACGATCAGCTTTGAGGAAGCCGCCGAGCTTGCCTACTTCGGGGCGAAGGTGCTCCATCCGGCGACGATTCTTCCGGCGGTCAAAAAGAATATTCCGGTGCTGGTGCTCAACTCGCGCAACGCGGAGAACGAGGGCACGCGCATCATTTCGCTTGCGCCGCACTGCCGCAGTCCGTTCAAGTCAATCGCGGTGAAGCGCAGGCTGACGATTATCGACGTGGTGGCCAGCCGCATGTTGATGTCGCACGGTTATCTGCGGGCCATCTTCGAGGTCTTTGACCGGCACAAGTGCCCGGTGGACATGGTGTCCACATCGGAGGTTTCGGTTTCGCTCACGGTGGACTCCAACGAAAAGTTGCCTGCGATTGCCGCTGACCTGAGCCAGCTTGCGGACGTGAAATATGAAGGCCGCAAGGCGCTGGTGTGCATGGTTGGCGAAAACATTCGCGGCCAGCAGGGCATCGCGGCGCGCGTGTTCCAGGCCATCCGCCACGTGAATGTGCGGATGATTTCGCAGGGCGCATCGGAGATCAACATGAGTTTCATGATCGAGGAGGACGACGTGGAGGAGGCCATTCGGTCGCTGCACGCCGAGTTCTTCAACGATCCCGATCCGGAGATTTTCGACGTGGAAGCGGTGCGAAAAATCGAAGAGAGCATTGGTTAGTAGCATCCCGGTCTGAATGGGCAAACCATGGGCGTCCCATCCATTGATGAAACTATTCTCTCTTTCGTCGAGCTGCGTTGGAAGAAAGTTGCAAAGGTGATCTATCAAGTTACAGTTAAGATGAGCGACCGTCTGCCGGAAGGAGACGAGGGTTGTCAGATAGTTTCGCGACATATTGAATCCCTTGTGAGTGATGGCCGTTTGGTCGCTCAAGGGAACACGAAAAACTGGCGGCACAGCGAGATTCGGCGGCCAAGCTAAGACGCCACTGTCGAATCGAGGGACTATGCTCTTTCTGGTTTTAGGACGAGGCAAGACCGGCAGCCTGGTGGCCGACGTGGCCAGCAAGCACGGCCACAGCGTGCGGGTGCTGGGCGAAGAGGAAAATCCTGACGCCTCGGCCCTGAACGCGCCGTTTCTGGCCGGTTTTGACGCCGTGATTGATTTCACCACGCCGGAAGCTGTGGTTCATAATCTGCGCGCCTGTCTTGCGAATGGAGCCCGCGTCGTTGTGGGCACGACCGGCTGGTACGAGCATCTGGACGGCATGCGCGCGCTGGCGAAGCGCAAGGGTGCGGGCTTCCTCTACGGGACGAATTTCTCCATCGGCGTACAGGCCATGCTGCGGGTGGCGCGCGAGCTGGCCGTGGCCGCGCCGAACTACAAATTCAGCATTACGGAAACACACCACGTCAGCAAAAAAGATGCGCCCTCGGGAACGGCGCTTACGATCAAGCAGGTGTTGCAGGCCGCGAACCCCGCGCTGGAAGTGGAGATTACGTCGAAGCGCGAGGGCGATGCTTCGGGGATTCACGTGATCGAAGCGCGTTCCGCGAATGACGTGATCGAGTTGAAGCACGAGGCGTTTTCCCGCCGGGGATTCGCGGAAGGAGCGGTGCGCGCCGCCGAGTGGCTTGCGGGCAAGACCGGAGTGTGGGAGTTCAGCGAGATTTCCGCGCAAATCACCGGCGGGAAATAAATCATTCGGGTACCCCATCCTTTCGCGTAGCTTTACCACGCGAAAGGGCGGAATGCGCAAGCTCCTTCGTCTTCATTACGATCCAGCGCTCGTACATCGCCTGCAAATTCGCGTATTGGATTCCGGCGCGGCCATCCAGAATCGCGCCGCGAACCAACATCATGTAAAGCCATTTGATGAGCGGGCGCGCGGGCATCCGGTAGAAGAGCGCCTTTTGCGCCACGCGGCGGGCGTGGAAATCTCTCGCCGTGAGGGCGGTCTTCCATGAGGCCTGGCCGCGCGAAGTCCCTTCAGCAATTACTCGCGCTTCCATCGTTGAATACACGTCGTGCTTGCGCTTCCAGTGGGCCATGCCTTTGGAAAAAGGGAAGTGGTCGAGCGGCGAGCGCAGTTCGGCGACACGACCTTCCACTTCCAGCACCTCGTTCACCTCGCGCGTGTACCGCGCTTTGCCGCGGCGGACGAGACGAATGTAGTAGGGCGAAATCTGCGCGTGTTTGAGCCACGTTCCATTCAGGAAATCGCGGCGGCGCAGGCGGAATCCATTCACGTCAAGCGCGGCGGCGGTGATGGCCTGCGGCATCTCCCGCGCAAGCTCCGGCGTGCAGCGCTCATCGGCGTCGAGAATAAAAATCCATTCATGCCGGAAGGGGAGCGTGTCGAGCGCGGCGTTGCGCTGCGAGGCGTAGCC
>DASTXK010000071.1:0-10077 GCA_035765555.1 Acidobacteriaceae bacterium | reverse complement strand
GAGGGCACTGTTGTGCGGAAGCGCGCGGTGTTGGCGGCAGGAACGGTGCTGACGCGGGGAACTCCGGTATATGACGTGGTGAAGGGCGAGGTGCTGCGGGCCGATGGCGAGAAGCCGCTGGTGATTCCTGAGGGAGCGGTGGTCGTTCCGGGAGCGCGGGCAGTACACAAGGGCAGGGCCGAGGAGTGGGGGCTGAGTGTGTACACTCCGGTGATTGTGAAATATCGGGATGAGAAGACGGAGCTGAGTTCGGCGCTGGAGGATTTGCTGAGATAAGACTGGCCGTCCAGGCGAACGCGCTTCGCGCCTGCGTGGATTAGGTTCGCATTCGCCTTCCCACCCTTCGCGCAAAAGCGGCGCGAAGGATGGGGCACCCAAATAGTCCCAAAAATGTCACCCCAAAATGGTCAGCGGATGGGCTGAGTTGTGTGGCGGCGGGCGTCTAGGGAGAAAAGTCCGGGGCCGAGAAAGAGGATGGCGATGAGGCCGAGGAGCATGGAGAAGTCGGTTCGGCTTTCGTGCAGGGCGGCCCACGCGCCGTGTTGGATGAAGTAGGGAATCTTGGTGGTGGCGATTGCGGTGCAGATGACGGCCAGCAGCGGGATACAAGCCCAGATGGTATAGATTCCGAGCAGTACCAGGACTCCGCAGACGATCTCGACTCCGCCGACGAAGGGCGCGGAGAAGCCCGGGGCGGGGATTCCGATTTTGGCGAAGCGGGCGACACCGAGGGTCCCGGGAAAATACAGCTTCTGAATGCCTTCGGAGAGGAAGACCCAGCCGACAAGGATGCGCAGAATGAGGAGGCCGATGGAATGGTTTCGCATGAACTTTAGTCGGCTGAATTGTATCAATAGGCAATAGGCGAGAAAAGTTACTTAGCCCCTGTCCTTTTCTTCGGCCTTCAGCATTTCGTCGCGTTGCTCGACGGCCTGGGTGTGTTCGGGGCAGAGGCTTTGCAGGAGGTTGAGTAACTGCTTTGGGTCGAAGGTATCGAGCTGGTGATCGGCCCCGGTGCAAGGTTCGCTGAGTGGCCGATGGACGATGACGACGGGCACAGCGGGATTGATTTGCTTGATCGTTTGCACGAGTTCGGGGCAGGGCCGGTCGGGCATTTCCGCATCCATTACGATTCCGTCGAGGGCCGGGAAGCGCCTCAGGGTATCGAGAGCCTCGCCGGCACTATAGGCGGTAAGGACGTTGAACTTCGCGGTTTCAATGACAAGCTTGCGGGTGGAAATGCTGCCCGAGTATTCGCGGTCAACCACTAGAAAGCAAGGTCGATGCGTCAGTGGACTATCCATAAGTAGATGGATGCGCGGTAAAGGCGCTGTGCCACTCTGCAAATATTGCCGCGCAGGGGCAACCTTTGGCAGTTCGAAGCGAGCGGCTTTGATGGTGGCCTAACACCTGATAGCATCGTAGTTTCCGATGGCTGACGAAAAACTACAGATTATTCCGCTGGGCGGGCTGGGCGAGTTCGGGATGAATTGCCTGGCCGTCCGCTGGCAAGACGACATTATCGTGATTGACACCGGGCTGATGTTTCCGGAGTCGGAACTGCTGGGAGTGGACGTTGTTGTCCCGGACATTTCGTATCTGATCGAGAACAAAGAGCATGTGCGCGGGATTATTTTGACGCATGGGCATGAAGACCATATTGGCGGGCTTCCGTGGATTTTGTCGGAACTGAATGTTCCGGTGTATGGGACGGAGTTCACGCTGGCCTATGTGGAAGGCAAGCTCGAAGAGCACAAGATGCTGGACGACTCGGAGCTGATCGAGATTGTTCCGGGGGCGAAGTTCGCGCTGGGGCCGTTCACGATTGAGCCGATTCGGGTGACGCACAGTTTGGTGGATTGCGTGGCGCTGGCGATTGAGACTCCCGTGGGCGTGATTGTGCATACCGGCGACTTCAAAATTGATCTGTCGCCGCCGGATGGCAAGGCATTTGATCTGCACCGGTTCGCGGAGTACGGGAAGCGCGGCGTGCTGGCGCTGCTACAGGACTCGACGAACGTGGACAGGCCGGGGTATACGCCGAGTGAGTGGTCGGTCAAGCCGCGGCTGGACGAGCTATTTTCGCGCACAAAGAAGAAGCTGTTCTTTAGCTGCTTTTCGTCGTCGATTTACCGGATACGGATTGCGATGGACCTGGCGCGGGAGCATGGGCGCAAGGTTGCGGTGATCGGGCGCTCGATGGTGGAGTCGTCGGAGGTGGCGCAGGACCTGGGGTATCTGGATGTTCCGCCGGGGCTGCTGATTCATCCGGGGCAGATTGCGGACCATGCTCCGGAAGAAGTGATGGTGCTGATCAGCGGGACGCAGGGCGAGCCGATGAGCGCGCTGAGCCGGGCGGCGGTGGACAACCACAAGCATGCACGGATTTCCCCGGGCGATACAGTGGTGCTGAGTTCGAGGGTGATTCCGGGAAATGAGAAGAGCATTTATCGGGTGATCGACCATTTGTACCGGCGGGATGCGCACGTGATTTATGACGATGGAGCGTCGGGACTGATCCATGTGAGCGGCCACGCGAGCCAGGAAGAGCAGCGGCTGATGATCAATCTGCTGAAGCCGAAGTTCTTTATTCCGGTGCATGGGGATTACAGACACCTGAAGAAACACGCAGAGTTGGCGCAGAGCGTGGGCGTGGTGGACCTTGCACTGGTGATCGAAAACGGCGACGTGCTGGAACTGGACCGAGCGAACGCGCGCAAGGCGGGCAAGGTGACGGCGGGCCGGGTGTGCATCGATTCGGGGTCCGCGGCGGACGTGGTGGAGGACCTGGTGATCCGCGACCGCAGGCATTTGTCGGAAGACGGGTTTGTGCTGCCGATTTTGACCATCAATAAACTGACGGGCAAAGTGGAGCGGCAGCCCGATGTATTTACGCGTGGGTTTGTGGCTGATGATGACTTGATCGAGTCGGCGCGGCAGGTGGTGGCGAAGACGCTGGACGGGTCGAGCGCGGAAGAAAAGGCCGACTACGGGGTCATTAAAGAAAAAATCCGGATTGATTTGAAGCGGTATATCCAGAAGAATTCGAGCCGGCGTCCCCTGATTATGCCGGTGATTCTGGAGATATAAGGGCGGTTGAAAAGCAGCCAGCAAAGCTCTGGTCAGCTTAAAAGCGGTCAGTCAAGAAGCGGTGAAAAGTATCCGGTAAGCCGATCGGTTAGACAGCGGGTAGGTCGAGGAGGCTGATCCTCGACGTATGATGGCTGGAATGATGGATCGCTATTTGGTGAAGCTGGATGAGATTCGGGCGGCGGCGGAGCGGCTCTCCGGAGTAGCGGTGCGGACTCCTCTAATACCGTTGAACCTGCCGGGGGTGGGCGGCGAGGTTTTCCTGAAGAATGAAGGCGCGCAGGCGACGGGCAGCTTTAAGCTGCGGGGGGCCTACAACAAGATTGCGCAGTTGTCAGCGAAGGAGCGCGGACGCGGAGTGATCACGTATTCGAGCGGCAATCATGCGCAGGGGGTCGCGTATGCGGCGCGGGCGCTGGGCGTTAAGGCCGTGGTGGTGATGCCGGAGAATGCGTCGGAGAAAAAGCGCAGGGCGACGGAGGAGTTGGGCGCGGAGATTGTTCTGGTTGGGCCAGCGAGCGCGGAGCGGAAACAGAAGGCCGAGGAACTGGCGGCGGAGTTTGGGTATGCGGTTGTGCCTCCTTATGATGATGCGGCGATTATTGCCGGGCAGGGGACGTGCGGGCTGGAGATTGTGGAGGAGATGCCGGATGTGGACATGGTTCTGGCTCCGGTGAGCGGCGGAGGGCTGCTGAGTGGAGTGGCCGCGGCGGTGAAGTATCTGAAGCCGGATGCGCGCGTAATTGGCGTGGAGCCGGAGTTGGCTGGAGATGCGCGGGAGAGCTTCCGGACGGGCAGGCTGGTGACGTGGCCGGCGGAGAAGACGACGCGCACGATTTGCGACGGTTTGCGGACGCAGAGTCTGGGCGCGTTGAATTTCGAGCATATTCGGAGGTTTGTGGACGATATCGTGACGGTGTCTGAAGATGAGGTTCGGAAAGCAAGGGGGGCGCTGGAATCAGCCGGGGTGAAGGCGGAGCCCAGCGGGGCGGTGACGACGGCGGCGGTGATGTTCCATGGGAAGGAACTTGGGGATTATGGGAAAGCCGTGGCGGTGATGAGCGGATCCAACTACTAGGGCTCAGAGCTCAGGGCCCAGGACTAGGCGACCAGAATCCCTTTCGGCGCCTGGCGTATGCTGATTCGAGACGTTTTTGGTATAGGTTGCGTCTTATCTTTGCGATGCGAATTCGAGCTTACCTACTAATTCTTTTACTAACCTCGTGCGGAATTGCGCTGGCGCAGAAGCGGATGCCGGAGGAGCAGGTTCCGAAGAATGGGCCGCGGGCGACGCTGGTGCGCGATGCCAATCTCTATGTGCAGCCTAATGAGCAGTCGCAGCGGGTGTCCGTGATTCTGCCGGGACGCGAAATGGTGATTGTGGAGCGCAGCGGGGATTGGGTACGGGTGTTCGCGAACATTGATGCGCCGAGCGGCCACGAGCAGGACGCGAGCGCGCCGACGATGGGGGGCGGCTCGGAGGTGGTTCCGCTGTCAGGCTGGATGCTGAACAAAGGCGTGATTGACGTGAATACGCCGAATGGGGACAAGATTTTGTTCGGTGAGGCGGAGAGCAAAGAGGATGCGGCATCGGAGCCGCATCCGCCACCGCAGGCAGCGCTTGAGGCGCGGCTGCTGTACATGCGGGTGGTGGAAATGTTTCCCAAGTCGTCGCTGGCAGCGGAGGCGATGTGGCGGGCGGCGGACATTCGTTGGCAGTTGCAGAAGGCGGATGCGTCAACGCTGCCTTCGGCGCATGAAAAGGCCTCGTATTTGCGGGAGCTGCCGGACGAAAACGAAATGAAGGACATTGAGAAGTATTTTCCGAATACGAAATGGGCGGATTATGCGGCGTTTGAATTGATCGACAACAAACTGTGCGGCGATTGGCAGGGATCGGAAAAGTGTCCGGAAAAAGAGTCGGAGTACTACACGAAATATGCGGAGCAGTATCCGGGCTCACCACGCGCTCCGGAGGCGCTGTACAAGGCGGCGTGGCGTTTGGCCGCGGCTGGCGACATGTGGATGGCGGACGGGAACTCGCGGCGCGCCAAGGATGACCGGGAGAAGGCGGAAAAGATCGCGCAGCAGCTTGAGACGAAATATCCGGATTCCGAGTACGCGCCGCGGGCCGCGAACCTGGTGTACAAGATGCACACGGGGATTCCGGTGTATGGGAGTGCGCGGGAGTAGCTTGATAATTGATGAAAAAATGCCGCCCTCCGGAAGGAAGAGCGGCATTTTTTATCGGCTGACGACGATGATCTCAAAGCTACCGGGCACACGGCTGGGGCGCGGGCGCGGATTTTGGGCGGTTGCGGCGGGGCGAGGGCCGAAGTCGGCGGTGGAGAGATAGATTTTTCCGGTTGACTCATCGAGGGCCATGGTGCGCGCACCGCGTTTGGTGGGTAGCGTTTGGATGACGGAATAGGAATCCGGCGAATTTTCATGCACGACGCTGAGAGTACCTTCCCCATTTGAACTGAAGGCGAGCTGGTATTTGGGGTCGAAGCGCGCGGCGTCGGGGCCGTTGCCGATGGAGGGCGTGGCAACGACTTTTCCGGTGGAGGCGTTGACCACCGCCATTTTCCCGTCGCAGACGGCGAAGAGGCGCTGATGCTGCTTATCCATAGCGAGACCGGAGGGGCCTTCGCAGGGAGCGATGGGCCAAGCTGCCAGCACCTTGCGTGTGCGGGCGTCGATGTGGACGATTTCGCTGAGGTCCTCGATGTTGTCATAGACGGCGCCCTTGCCGTCGGCGACAGGGAATTCGGGTTTGCCGGGAAGCTGTACGGTGGCGATGACTTGGTGGGTCTTGTCGCTGATGACGGTCGCGTTTTTGCTACGGCCGTTGAAGGCCCATACGGTTTGTGTAACGGGCTCGAACATGATTCCGTCGGGATTGGTTCCGGCGGGTATGCGCTGAAGGATGGCGTCTGTCTTGCGGTCGAAGACAACGACCTGATTGGCGCGGCCATCGCTGATGTATCCAAACTTACCGCTGGTGTCGAAGGCGACTCCGTGGGTGCCTTTGAGGCCGGTGATATCGGTTTTCACCTTGCCAGTAGCGGTGTCGATGACCAGGACGTGATCGCCGTGAGTAACGTAGAGCAGTTTGCTGGCGGGATCAATCGCGAGGTAGTCCCAGCCAGAGTCGCCGCCGATCTTCCATTGTGTTTCGACATGATATGGGCCGCTTTGGGCGAGGGCCATGCCGCCGCAGAGAGTCATGGAAGCTGCGAAGCCGAGGGCCAGCAGGCGAAGAGATTGATTTTTGGGATGGATTTTCATAGCGCCTTTCCGAGCGGAGGAGCCGCAGATGAATGTTATCGCAAGGAGAAGTTGCCGGATTCAGAAGTCCTGAATCATAGCTCAGCGATGGTAAGGCAGAGCCTGCCGACGATGCAGGAGGAGGGTGATTCATCGGGAGCGAGCCGGAGCACTTCGACTCGGGAGTCTAGTGAGCGGGGGCGGAGAACGAGGCGGTTGGCCTCATAGCTCACATATCGAAAGACGAGGTCGTTATTAACATCAATGGCGTAGACGTTGGGGCGAGCTGGATGGCTGGGGGCGAGGGAATTGTAGTGCCTGTCGATGACGACGATTGAACCAGGGGCGAGGAGCGGTTCCATCGGTCGCGCCTGCGCAGGGGTGAGGCGGACAGCGAGGAAGCGCTGCCATTCGCGCCGGGAGAGCGTGCGACGAGGACGAAGGTGGTCGAGCGAGCCAGCGGGCAGATGGATGAGGTCGAGAACCGAGCGCTGGTTGATCGCGGGCGAATGCAGAGCGGTTTCATGCGAGACAAGCGGCACGACGAAGGCATCGTCAAAATCGGTCTGGATGTTGGGCCGAAGAGAGTCCGGAAGAAGGTCCTCGAGGCTGAGCAGTTGGGCGGCGAGCACACGGTCAAGAGCCGAAAGACTGAGGCGCCGTTTGCGGCGGATGAAATTGGAAAGATGAGAGGGTTGGAGTCCGGTCTGACGAGCGAGAAGCGTGCCGGTGAGCTTGCCGCGGTCGATGCGGCGAGCCATTTCCGCGCGAAGGCGCTCGTGGAGTTGGGAAAAATTCATCTGTGGAAATTTGACTTTGAGCTATACACCCCTGTTAAGAAGTTTGCTGATTGCAATGCAAGCCGGTAGCGTTTATCAGCTACCAGGGTGTGACTAAAGAGTAGCTGCAAGGAGAAAGCGCGCCAGGCGCGATGCGGCGATTGACCTTCACAAGATCCAGTAATAAAGTCGGAAACACTTTCGCCAAAGGTCAAATCATCGAATTCACTATGTGATGCTCACATCGCGATTCGATGCTATTGCGCATTGCGTCGAGCAAGGCGCGAGCGCAAAGTGCCGGCGGCGCTGCAAACACTGATTTTCTGTCCTGGGTCCGCGCGTCAATTTCATTCAACCAATGCGAAGAGTGGGCCGCGATGGAACACGTGGCAAACCCTTGCAGTGCCCCGCGGAAAGAAAGAAATGACCGCGGGCGTGAGATCCGCCTGGAGAATTATGGTTTATTCGCGCGTATATCTAAAAATTTGCGAGGGGTGCGGGGGATTATGGTTTCGCACCCAGGAAGAGGGCAATGTTTATTGCGGCTTGTGCGAGAGAAGGCTGAAAGGTCATTCGAGAGAGACGAAACGCAGGCCGGGCCGTCCTCGTAAGCACTCGATTGCAGTTGCAGAGGCGGGAGGTACGCGATGAGCGCAGCATTGACCCTACCCTACGTTTGGGCGACAGCGGCGGAGCCATTGCCGCAGCCTGCGCCGGATGCCGAGCCCACGAACGGCGTTGTCTTCTACCGGAAGAGAACGGAGAGCCTGCTGCAGCGATATCTTCGCGCTTCGATGGCGGTAGGCCGCGTGCCGGCATTTGCGCAGGAAGTGTCGCAGCGGGGAAGAGCGACAAACAGCCGAATGAAAAACTTTGAGGACGTGGTGATCTTCACAATCGATGTTGAAAACTGCCTGAAGCGGCTTGATAAGGAGGCGTTGCAGTTGGTGGTGAAAATTGCGCTGCAGGAGTATGTGTATATTGAGGTGGCGACGCAGTTAGGGCAGGACGTGCGGACGGTTGTGCGGAGTTACGGGAAGGCGCTGGACCGCCTGACGGTGGAGTTTTTGCACAAAAAGCTGCTTGATCTGGAGAGTTAGCTAAATGCTGTCAAGAGGGGCAAATGTTGAAATTCCGGATAAGTTATAGATATGTAAGAAGAAAATAATTTCTGGAAATATGCATTTAATTATGGCCTAACTTGATATTCTGAACTTAAGAGTAGAGAAAATGGAAAAGGGAGACGCTGTTAGAGGCGTCTCCTTTTGTTTTTGGCAAGAGAAGCTGAGAGGAAGAGGCTGGATGAGATTGCTTGCAAGCATGATGCGGAAGGTTGTGGCGGCAGGTGCGGGATGTCTGTTGATCGCAGCATGGGCAGGGACGGCGGTCATGGCCCAAGTTACAACGACCACCGTACAAGGCACCGTATATCGGGCTGACGGGAGTGTCGCGAGCGGGACGTTGCTGGTGAGTTGGCCTGCCTTTGCGACGGCATCGGGACAGGAGATTGCAGCAGGAAATATCTCAGCCGTGATTGGCAGTGATGGTTTCGTAAGTGTGAAGCTTGCGCCAAATAGCGGAGCGTATCCGGCAGGCACGTACTATACGGTCGTGTATCACCTCAATGATGGCACGGTGAGCCGGGAATATTGGGTTGTTCCGGCGACGGAGACAACGACGATCAGCTCAGTGAGGGCGCAACTTGCTCCCGCGACCGTTGCAGTGCAGTCAGTTTCCAAGGCTTACGTGGATGCTTCGATTGCGGCGGTTACTGGTGACTATGTTCCGCTTGCGGGCGGGACGATGAGCGGGCCACTGCAACTTAGCGGGGATCCTGTATCGGGAAGTCAGGCAGCAACGAAGCACTATGTGGACATGCAGGATGCGTCATTGCTTCCATTGGCTGGCGGAACACTCAGCGGGACTCTGAATGTTCCGAACATTACACATAAGCTGCCTCGCGTGAATGTGACACATCCGGACTTTGGGGCCGCGTCAGGGTGCGCGAATGCCGCTGATCCGTCAGGTGTGAATGACTCGACGTGCGCGATTCAGGCGGCCATAGCATGGGCAATTGCGAATCCTCAAGGAAATACTTATCCAGCAGTGTATTTTCCCAGCGGCACTTACAAGATTTCCGCGCCGATTCGCGCGACCTGCTATTTGAACATGGCGGGCGACGGGCCGGACGCCACGGTAATCGAGCCGGTGAACGACTCGGCCAACGCATTCACGATCTATGCCGGGTCGCACGTTCAACCGAACCTGTGGACTTGCAACGGCTCCCTTGAAGACATGACCATTCATGCTCCGGGCCATCTGTACACGGCGACACTGGTGGAATTGGACGGCGTGACCGGCTACGCCTTGCGTCATGTTCGCGGCTCGAACAGTGGCGGACGCGGCCTTTCGCTGGCGAATGGAACTGAGCGGCTGACGGCCATCAACACGGAATGGGACACGGTCCGCTGGCCGGTCATCGCGGCAGGCAACGAACTGAAGTTTTTGGACACGCTGATTAGCGGCGGCGGCGAGGATGCTTCTGGTTACTGCTTTGGTCGCAATTGCGTGTACGGCGTTTTTCCCGGCAATCAGTGGACCACAGCGCAGCAGCTTGTTTCCGCCTCGGGCGACGGGACGACGGCGACCTATGTTGTCAAAGGTGGCAGCGACGCAGGCAGCACGAATGGAATCTCTCCACTGGTTGCGGGGCACTACTTCACGGTGATCGGGGTAACGGGCGCGACAGGTTTGAATGGCGTCTACCAGGTCGAGTCTGTCACAAATAACAGTCCGGTTGCGAATGAGTACACAGTGACGGCGGCCAACTTGGCCAGCGGCACCGGGATAGTCACGGGCGCGACTTACAAGCCGACGATCCTGCCGGACAGAACGGCCTCGTTCTACATAAGCGGAGCGGCCATCAATGTGCTTGGGG
>DASTXK010000070.1:0-20872 GCA_035765555.1 Acidobacteriaceae bacterium | reverse complement strand
GAATGCAGCCGTCAGCACCGCGATTCGTTGGAGATTGGCCACAACATCCGCGCTTGAATAATTCTCCGGCAGCACCGCGCGCGAAGCCGTCGTAGCCAGCGGCTTTTCCGGCAGCACCACCAGCGCCCGCCACTGCTCCGGAGGCGCAATGGAAACAGCCCACAATTTCGCACCGTCCCAGCACGAGGCCACAAAACCGCCCATCCAGCAGGCCGCCGTATTGTCCGGATGCCCTTCCAGCCGCGTGGCCTCCGCCAGAATCTGCTCGCGCGACCAGCCCAGCCCACCGAAATGCGCCGCCAGCGCCACCCCCGCCAACCGCACCGCCGCCGATGATCCGCAGCCCATCCCCAGCGGAATTCCGTTCTCGACTTCAAGCGCCAGCGGCGTCACCGCGCGACCATTCGAAGTCAGCACTTCGCGATATACATCCAGCAGCAGGTTCCGCTCCAGCGCGCCGCAAATCTCCGGCCCACGCCCGGTCGCCTTGATCGAAAATCCTCCGGCCTCGCGCGCCTTCACATCCAGATACAAATCCAGCGCGAGCGCCAGCGCATCAAACCCCGGCCCCAGATTCGCCGATGTCGCGGGCAGCCGCAGATGCAAAGGGCTCGCCATCACTGTGCTTTCTCCAATTCGCGCAGAACGGCCTCGGCATCAGCCTCAAGCTCGATGGTGTTCCGCCGCGTAACCTCAATCTCCGCGCCCAGATCGCCGATCTCGTGTTCCCGCAGCAGCTTTCCGCGATGGTAATCGATGGTGTAATCGGAGTCCTTCAGCGTGTGACCGGTCAGCAGCAGCACCACCGTTTCGTGGACACCGATCTTGCCCTCCGCCAAAAATTTCTTCAGCCCCACCAGCGTCACCGCCGACGCCGGTTCGCACCCAATTCCTTCTGCGCCAATCTCAGCCTTGGCCAGCGCGATTTCGGCTTCCGTGGCCTGCTCCACCCAGCCGCCCGTGGCACGCACCACGTTTCTGCACTTCTTCCACGACGCGGGGTTCCCAATCCGGATTGCGCTGGCCCGCGTGTTCGCCTCGACCGGAACCAGCCGCTCGCCGCCCGTTTCCCTCATCGACCGATACAGCGGATTCGCCCCCTCGGCCTGCACCACCGAAACGCGCGGCACGCGGTCCACCAGCCCAAGCCGCTTCATCTCCAGAAATCCCTTGCCCAGCGCCGACGAATTGGCCAGGTTGCCCCCCGGAACAATCACATGATCGGGAACATCCCAGTTCATCTGCTCCGCAATCTCCAGCGACGGAGTCTTCTGCCCTTCCAGCCGGTAAGGATTCACCGAGTTCAGCAGGTACACCGGAGCGCGCCGCACCACCTCGCTCAGCACTTCCACGCAGCCGTCAAAGTCCGTCTTCAACTGGATTGTCAGCGCGCCATAATCCAACGCCTGCGACAGCTTTCCCCACGCGATCTTTCCCTCGGGAATCAGCACCAGGCTCCGCATTCCGGCGCGCGCCGCATAAGCCGCCATCGCCGCCGAAGTATTTCCCGTTGAAGCGCACGCCACCCACGAGAATCCCCGCTCATACGCCACCGAAAGCGCCGTGGTCATCCCGGTATCTTTGAACGAGCCCGTGGGATTCATCCCCTGATGCTTCGCAAACACCCGGTCCGCGCCGGTCGCGTCCGCCGTCCGCACCAGGTGATACAGCGGCGTATTCCCCTCCCGCAACGACACAATATGCTGCTCATCGCGCAGTATCGGCAGCAGTTCGCGAAAGCGCCACACGCCGCTCTGGTCCTTCAGCTCGGTCGAGCTGCGACGCTCCTTCCAAAGCCACCGCAGCGCGCTCGCATTGGGAAGGTTCCGGCGTGCCCCGCCGTCAACAGCGCCGTTGCCATTGCCGTTCTGCGTGCTCCACGCCGGGTATTCGACCTCATACAGGTCGCCGCACTCCGGGCAGCGGAAGTTTTCCTTCAGATCGGGCAGCGCGATCGCGCGCGCGCATCCCGTACAGCGCAATAAATGAGAATCCTGCATCATGATCGTTGCTCTTAGAATACCGGAATCTGGGTGCCCCATCCTTCGTGCGCTTTTTGCGCGAAGGGTAAGATAGCTCAGCAGCCGCATAACCGCATACACTTGCAGTAGCGAACAGGCCCCCATGACCTGGACCATCCGAGACATCCCGCCGCAGGTCCGCAAGCTGGCCGTCGTTACCGGCGCCAACAGCGGAATCGGCTGGCACACGGCCCGCGTCTTGGCCCGCGCCGGATGCGAAGTCATCCTCGCCGCCCGCTCACCCGAAAAGGGCCGCGACGCCGCAGAGACCATCCGCCGCGAATTCCCGCAGGCCAAAGTCCGGGCGGAAATTCTGGACCTCGCCAGCTTCGTTTCCATTCGCCGCTTCGCCGCAAAAATCGATAAGGAGCCGAAGCTCGACCTTCTCATCAACAACGCCGGAGTCATGGCCATTCCCCAGCGTGAACTCACGGCCGACGGCTTTGAGCGCCAGCTTGGCGTCAACTTCCTCGGTCACTACGCGCTCACCGCTCTGCTTGTGCCCACGCTGCTGCGCGCGCGCGCTCCTCGCGTCACAACCGTCTCCAGCATCGCCGCCAACATGCGCATGAAGCTCATCAATTTCGACGACCTCCAGGCCGAGCATTCTTACGATCCATGGAACGCCTACAGCCAGTCCAAGCTCGCCGACCTCATGTTCGCGCTCGAACTCAGCCGCCGCTGCGAGCGAAAGAATTATTCGCTGCTCAGTAACGCTGCGCACCCCGGCTATTCCCGCACCAATCTCTTCACCAGCGGACCCGGCAAGCCGCCCGGACCCAAACAGAGCTTCCTTCTGCGCTACTTCAGCCAGGAGGCCGCCTCCGGGGCGCTGCCGCTCCTGCGCGCCGCTACCGACTACGACGCCGCTCCCGGCAGCTACTACGGCCCCAGCGGGTTCTTCCAACTCAAAGGAGACCCCGTGCCGGTCGCAATTCCCAAACCAGCCCAGGATGAAGCTGCCGCAAAAAAACTCTGGGAAACCGCCGCGTCCCTCACTCAGGTTTACTTCCCGCTCTGACGGGAGCCGAGTGCCGGGTGCCCCATAACCCGGAAAGACATGGGAAAAATTCATCCTGCTTATCCGAAAATATCGTATAAAATCATATGATGCCCACGCTTCTCACGCCTCGGCAAGCCGCGCTACGCCTTGGAATCTCCTACCCCACCATCAAGCAGTGGATCTACCACAACAAGCTCAAGACCGTAAGAACGCCGGGTGGGCATTACCGCATTCCTGAAGCCGAACTCGACCGCTTCCTCCACAAGGCCAAGCGCCCCGAAACGCCCAAGCGCCAAATGATGCGTACCGTGAGCGGCCGCAATCAACTCACCGGACGCATTGTCGAACTGAAGTACGAAGGTCTGCTCGCACAGGTCAAGCTCTCTATCGGCGGACAGGTCATCACTTCGATCATCACCGCCGACGCCGCCCGCGAAATGCAGCTTGCCGTCGGCCAGACCGCCTCCGCGCTCATCAAGTCCACGGAGGTCATGCTCATCCGTGCCTAACAGCTCACTGACACGCTCGATTTTTCCGAAGGGGACGGCCTTTAGGCCGTCCGTTCAGTCACCCACAACCGACGGGGCTTTAGCCCCTGAGGGAACTCTTGGCCGCTTTTTTAAATTCCTCGCCGTCACCATCCTCGCCCTCTTTGCCTTGGCAGCCCCCGCCCAGCAGCCGCTCCGCATCGCCGCCGCCGCTGATCTCCAACCGCTCCTGCCCAAACTCCTCAAGCAGTTCACCGCGCAAACCGGAATCCCTGCCCGGGCCTCCTACAAGTCTTCCGCCACGCTTGCCACGGCCATCATCAACGGCGCGCCCTTCGACCTCTTCCTCGCCGCCGACTTCAGCTTTCCGCAGCGCGTCATCGACTCGGGCCTTGCGGAAGAGTCCGCACCCATCGCCTACGCGCGCGGCACGCTGGTTTTGTGGACGCGCAACGAGTCCTCATCTCGCAACCTTTCCATCGCGTCCCTGCGCGATCCGGCGCTCAAGTCCATCGCCATCGCCAATCCCAGCCACGCGCCCTATGGACGCGCCGCCGTCGCCGCGCTCCACCACCTCGGCCTCTGCGACACGCTGAAGCCAAAGCTGGTCATCGCGGAAAACATCGCGCAGGCCGCGCAGTACGCCGACTCCGGCAATGCTCAACTCGGACTCATCTCCCTCACCTCCGCGCTCACACCGCGCCTCCAGGCGTCCGGACACTTCATCAAAGTCCCGCAGGAAAATTACCCGCCCATCCTTCAGGGCGCGGTCGTGATCAAAGAATCACCCAACGCCCCGGCCGCGCACCGCTTCCTCAACTTCCTCGCCTCCGCGCCCATCGCCCGCGAGCTTCAGGCCGGCGGCCTCTCCCCGGTACACTGATGGACCTCGAAGCGCTCTCCGTCACCTTCAGGCTGGCGGCCATCACCACGGCCATTCTGCTCATCATCGCCATTCCGCTCGCCTACTGGATCGTCTCCACCCGCTCGCGCATGCGCGCCATCGTGGAAGCCGTCACCACGCTGCCCATTCTGCTGCCGCCCACGGTGCTGGGATTTTATCTACTGGTGCTGCTCGGCCAGCGCACCGCCTTCGGCCGCATCTGGATTCACCTCACCGGCCACACCCTCGCCTTCACCTTCACCGGACTCGTCATCGGCTCCGCCATCTACAGCCTGCCTTTTGCCGTGCAGCCCATCGTCGCCGGATTCTCTTCCATCGACATTGCCCTCATCGAGCAGGCCCGCCTCCTCGGCGCATCGCGCTGGCGAATCCTGCGCGCCGTTCTCATCCCGCTCTCCGCGCGCTCCATCGCCGCCGCCGCCCTGCTCTGCTTCACTCACACCGTCGGTGAATTCGGAGTCGTCCTCATGGTCGGCGGAGACATCCCCGGAGCGACCCGCACGCTCTCCATTGCTATTTACGACCAGGTGCAGGAGTTCGCCTATGCCGACGCCAATCGCACCGCGCTCGTGCTCGTGGCCATCGCCGTCACCGCGCTCATCCTCCTTTACGCTCGTCGGGGGGCCTACCCCGCCGCCGCTTCAGGAGCGCGCCATGATTGAAGCTCCATTCCTCGAAGCCAGCCTCAGCTACCGCCGCGACGGCTTCACCCTCCGAGCCGAATTCACTCTGCGCTCGCAATGGACCGTGCTCTTCGGCGCATCCGGTGCAGGCAAAACCACGCTGCTGCGCATTCTTGCCGGACTCACCCAGCCTGACTCCGGCTTCATCCGCCTCAGCAATCACCCACTCCTCGACACCAGCCGCAGCCTCGCTCTGCCGCCGCATCAGCGCGGGATCGGATTCGTCCTCCAGCAATCCGCGCTCTTCCCTCACCTCACCGCGAGGGAAAACATCGCCTTCGGATTGCATCAATGGACCCGCACCGAACGCGATGCCCGAATAAAAGAATTACTAAGCCTTTTTGAAATTGGATCCCTCGCCGATCGCAAGCCGCGTCAGCTTTCCGGAGGAGAGCGTCAGCGCATCGCCGTGGCACAAGCCCTCGCGCCCCGTCCTAAAGTTCTTCTACTCGACGAGCCATTCAACGCGCTCGATGCGCCCAGCCGCGCCACTATCATTGGAAAGCTGCGCGCAGCCGCCGTCCCCGTCCTCTACGTCTCGCACGATCTCGCGGATGCCTGGCAGATCAACGCCCACGCCATCCTCATCGAATCCGGCGCCATCCTCTCCGAAGGCGAAACCCGGACCATTCTCGCCCCTCAACGCCTTCAAATCCTCACCCAGCTCGGCGTTCCCCTCAAATGAAATGCGGAGGTCATCAACGTCTCGATTCTGAGGCTTGAGAGGTGAACCGCTGATTCCACCCAAACAGACCTTAACCCACAGGCGACCGCCAACCCTCAGCCCGCGTCGAAGCCTGTATGGCTCGCCGCCCTCTGCCGCCGGTCACATCGTCCATCGAACCCAAATGGGCCAAGGAGGCGCGCGCCTGCTATCGTGACGTACTCCAGGCACTCCAGCAGGCGGGGGTTCCCTGCGCGGTCGGCGGGGCTTTCGCCATCCACAAACACACCGGAATATGGCGCACCACCAAGGACCTCGATTTGCTGCTCGCTCCGGCCACCGTGCCCAGCGCGCTCGCCGAGCTCAAGAAGGCCGGATTCCACGCCTACGTGGTTGACCCCATCTGGCTGGCCAAGGCCCATCGCGGAAAATACTTCGTCGACCTCATCACCGGAATGGGCAACGCCAGCCTGATCGTTGATGATTCCTGGATCGAACGCGCCGAAACCGACGACATCCTTGGAATCCCCTGCAAAGTCCTTCAGGCCGAGGAAATGATCGCCTCCAAAGTCTTTGTCGCTTTTCGCGAGCGCTTCGACGGCTCCGACGTGGTGCATCTCATCAAGGCGCGCGGCGTGCATCTGGACTGGGAACGCATCTTCGAGCTTCTGGACGCCCACTGGGAACTGCTCCTCTGGTCGCTCGTCTTCTTTGCCTACGTGTATCCCGCGCACACCGACCTTGTGCCCGAGCGAGTGTGGAACGAGCTTGCCCAGCGCTTTGCCGAACTCGTCCACCATCCGAATAAAGATGCTCCCTTCCGCGGCTCTCTTGCCGATCCCAAGATGTTCGCCATTGACGTGAACGAGTGGGGCGAGCGCAACCTGTTTCGCGACGCCTGCGACCGCCATCCGTGCCTGCTGCGGGAAACCCTTCCCGATGAGAGCGCGGCATGAGGATCGCCGCCGCCGCTGATATCCACTTGAGGCCCGAGCGCCGTGAGGGCAATGTCCGCGCGTTCTCCGCTGTGAATGATCTGGCCGAGTTGCTGGTCATCGCCGGCGACTTCACCAACCACGGAATGCAGGACGAAATGCTCGAATGCCTCCGCGTCTTCGAGCACATCCACGTCCCCATCGTCGCCGTCATGGGCAACCACGATTATGAAAGCGGACACCAGGACGAGCTTGCCGGGATGCTTCGCGTCGCCGGGATCCACTTGCTCGACGGCCAAGGCATCGAAATCGACGGAGTCGGCTTCGGCGGCACCAAGGGTTTTTGCGGCGGATTCGCGCCCCATGAATTAATGGCCTTCGGCGAGGGTGCGATCAAGAAGTTCGTAGAAATATCTGAACGCGAGGCCATCAAGCTCGACTACGCGCTGGCGCAACTCCACACGCCGGTCAAGGTTGCCATCACCCACTACTCGCCCATCAAGGACACCGTAATCGGCGAGCCGGAGCCGATCTTCCCCTTCCTCGGCAGCTCCCGCCTGGAGCGCGCACTGGACCGCCACACTCCCGCGCTCGCGCTCCACGGGCACGCCCACAAAGGCTCCTTTTCCGCGCACACGCTGGCCGGAACCCGCGTCTGCAACGTCGCCGTCCACGTCCTGCAACGTCGCGGAGAACCGCACCCCTTCGTGATCTTCGACTTATAGACGCGCCGTTCTCCTTGATAGCGGGTCAACCCGCTTATCAGGATACGGATTCGCAGCTTGTCAAAAGGTCGGGCGTTTATGGGAAGGGCATGGTTTCAGCCATGCCGTAAGTCGCTAAAAAAACGTGCGGCTTTAGCCGCCGGGGGATGGTTTTGCTCTTGGAGGAGCTTTTTTCCGCAAGCTGTGAAGCCGGGCGGAAAAGCGGCTGAAAACACTTGTCGGCTTCAGCCCCTGAAGAATTTTTCAATCAAACTGACCCACTACCGCGCTCCTTAATTCTGTTAACAGGCCTCGCGCTTCGTGGTATCTTTCGCTCAATAACTCTTGAGTAAAAGAAGGCCCGATGTTTCTACTCCTGCGCCGCACCACGTTCGCCTGCCTGTTCGCTTTTCTGCTGAGTTCCTCCGTTCTTGTGGCCGCGCAGGTAACGAACTTCGACGGAGCGCCTTTCACCTCTACCGCGGACCAGTTGCGCGCGGCCTCCGCCGCCGTGCCCATTGACCATGAGCACAGCGTCCAGATTCTTCTCAAGGAGCGGCAATACATCATCGGCAGCAATGGCGCCGTCTCCTACCGCTACCGGCTCATCTTCCGCGTCGATGCTCAGGACGCGGTGGATGGCTGGTCGGAAATGTCCGCCAACTGGGACCCATGGTTTGAGGGCCCGGCGCAACTCCACGCCCGCGTGCTCGAGTCCGACGGCCGCTTTGTGGACCTCGACCAGAGCACCATTACCGACGCTCCGGTCAAGGGCGATGATCCGGAGACCTATTCTTCCGAGCACGTCCGCCGCGCGCCTCTGCCCGGCGTTTCCGTGGGGGCCATTGTCGAGGAGTTTCAGCAAACCGACGAAAAGACGCCCTACTTCGCCAACGGAGGCCTGTATCGCACCGCCTTCCGCACCGGGGTCCCGGTCGCCCGCGAGCGACTTGTTGTGGACATGCCAGCGTCCATGCCCTTCAAGGATTCCATCACCGGCCTGCCCACGCTTGCCGTGACCCGCAAGGTGGCCGATGGACGCCGCCACATCGTCTACGAGCAGACCGCGATTCCCGCCGCGCACGTTTCCGACATCAGCCTGCCGACCAACGATCCTGAAACGCCTATGGTCCAGTTCGCGACCGGAGCATCATGGAAGGCCATCGCCGACGGCTATGCCGCCATCGCCGATCCGGAAATGATTCCGGCGGAAACCAAATCCATCCTGCCCGCCGACCTGCCCTCCGACCGCGAGGCCCGCATTCGCGACATTGTGGCCGCGTTGCACAAGCAGGTCCGCTACACCGGAGTTGAATTTGGCGCGGCGCGACTCACGCCCGAGCGGCCCTCCGAGGTCATCCAGCGGCACTACGGCGACTGCAAGGACAAGGCCACGCTGCTGGTCGCCATGCTGCGCGAGGCCGGAATTCAGGCTTACGTCGCGCTGCTCTCCACCGGCCCCGGCGTTGATGTGACCGCCGATCTGCCCGGAATGACGCAGTTCAATCACGCCATCGTCTATGTCCCCGCCGATGGCGCAAACCCCGCGCTCTGGATCGATGCCACCGCCGAATACTTCCAGCCGGGAATCCTGCCCTGGCCTGACTCCGGACGCATGGCATTGGTCATCGCACCCAACACCACCGGACTCACCCGCACTCCCGACCCCAGCCCCAAAGATTCGCAGCTCGTCGAAACCCGCACCTTCACGCTGTCCTCCTTCGGCCCCTCCACGGCGGTTGAATCTTCAGACACGCACGGCATCATCGACGCCAACTATCGTGCCAGCTACGGAACGGTCGGCGATCAGAGGATCCATCAGGCGCTTGAGAACTACGCCATAAACGCCTACTACGCCAAGGCCCTCAAGGACGTGAAGCACGGCGACCCGCGCGACCTCTCCAAGCCTTTCGACCTCACGCTGGACATCTCTGGCGCGCGCCGCGGGACCACATCGATGGACGAGGCCATGGTGGCGATCTTTCCGTCCATGGTTCTGGACAGCCTGCCGCGCTGGTTCCGCACCGCCCCTCCCGTGCTCGGCCCCGACACCAGCGACGACGTGCGGCATCAATGGGACCTCGCCCGCAAGGCCCGCGTCGCCGACTACACCTTCATGCCCTTCATCGATGAGCGGCGCGTGAAAATCGTCGCGCCCGATGGATTCAAACTCCGCGCCCTGCCTCCCGACAAGACCACGCAGCTTGGCCCCGCCACGCTGACCGAAAGCTATTCCGTGGACAAGGCTGGAGTCGTAATCGCCACGCTGCGCTTCGACAGCGGCCCCGGCACCCTTACCACCGAGCAGGCGCTGACCATGCGCACCGCCGTTGTGGATCTCGAAAAGCGGCAGTACATCGGCATCTACTTTGACCAGACAGCGGCCAAGGCCTTTTCGCAGGGAAAGATCCGCGAGGCGCTCGACCTCGACCGCGCCCTCATCAAGGCGCATCCCGACGAGGCGCTGGATCATTCCCGTCTGGCGCGTCTGCTGCTTGAAGCCGGAATCGGCGACCAGGCCCACGCCGAGGCCCTGCGCGCCACCCAGATCGATCCAAAATCCGCCACCGCCTTCAGTTCCTATGCGTGGACGCTGGAACATGATTCGCTGGGCCAGCGCTTCGGCAAAGGATACGACCGGAAGGGCGCAATCGCGGCCTACAAGCAGGCCATCGCGCTCGATCCCGAAGACAACGACGCCCCCTTCAATCTCGCCATTCTGTATGAGTTCGACGCGCGCGGCATCCGCTACGCGAAGGACTCCGACCTCACCGACGCCATCGCCACCTACCGCGCCTTGCTCGACAAGAACAAGGGCAAGAATCC
Source organism: Acidobacteriaceae bacterium (assembly GCA_035765555.1). Taxonomy (GTDB): domain Bacteria; phylum Acidobacteriota; class Terriglobia; order Terriglobales; family Acidobacteriaceae; genus Silvibacterium. The sequence goes on along the minus strand of DASTXK010000070.1, from coordinate 10,644 downwards.
GGCCATGCTCGCGCCCTGGCAGAACAACCTGCTTTACGCGCTGTTCTTCGATAAGCAATTCGATGAGCTCGACAAGATGCTCGCCACCCTTCCCTACGACAATGCCCACGCTGCTCTGGCCATCGCTTCTGCCGCGGCGCGCCACGGAGCGGCGGCGGGCATCACCGCATCCGAGCAGGGCAACGTGGCGGCCGCCGACCGCAACAAGAACCTGCTTGGCGCCGGACCCATGCTCGCGCAAATGGGCAAATATGCCGACGCAGCGGCGTTGCTGCAGGCCGGCATTGGCGCCGCTGGAGATGACACGCCGACCATCGCGCGCCGCATCGAGATGTACAAGAACATGAAGCCCGACGCGCTCGGGCCGCTGCCTGCGACGAATCCCGCCGCGCCCGTCAAGGAAATGATGGCCGGTCTCATGTCCGGCACGCTTACGGCGCCGGAGGCCACAAATCTGCTCGCGCGCGAGGCCTACACCAGCGACGCCGCGCTTGATCGCGATGTGCAAAAGAACCTGGCCGTCAGCGGGTTCCTCCGCCTGGTTGCCGCGAAAAGCAACATCTCCGAATCCGTGATGATCGACCTGATCGTCGGCAACACCACCTACACCTCATCAGGCGATGACACTTCCGGATACTCCGTCGTGGCGCAATCGCCGGGCGCGGCGGCCAATCATTTCTATGTGGTGCGCGAGGATGGCGCATACCGCATCGTTGCCGACAGCAGCGACTTCGCGCCGGTCGGAAATGCCGTGCTGCACGCGCTCAAGCAGGGCAACGTGAAAAAAGCCAAGGCCATGCTCGACTGGAAGCGCAACCTGACCCACCGCGAAGGCGAGGACGACGTGCTGGCCGGGCCGCTGCTACCGCGCTTCTGGACGGTGGACAGCGAGAGGCCCGGAGCCAATTCGCCCGCAGCCATGCGCATCGCAGCCATTTCGATGCTGGCTGGTTCCATGGACGCGAAGCCCTACCTGGCTGACATTGAAGCAGCGCGCGCCAAGGCCACGGGCCAGCGCCGCGAGGACCTCGACCTGCTGTTGGCCTCCGCCGCCGACGGCGCCGAACAGCCGGCCATTGCCCTGCCCGCCGCCAAACGCCTGCTCGCGCAGGAGCCGGACTCCATCACCGCCATGCAGCTTGCGGGCCAGGCCTATGCGCTCAGGAACGACCCGAAACCGTGGCTGGCCATGCTGGCTACGCATCTCGCCAAGAGACCAAAGGACCGCAAGCTTCTCGAGCAGCAGGCCCTCGCCTATGAGGCGGCGCACAACTACACGGCAGCCCGCAAGGCCGAGCAGGCCGTGCTCGATACCGGAATGGCGCAGGCCCCCGACTACAACGGATACGCATGGCTCGGCCTTTTCGACGACCACACCGGAGACGACGCTCTCCGCGCCGCGCAGCAGGCCACCACGCAGGGCTCGGCCAACTTTGCCACGCTTCACACGCTCGCCTGCATCTACGCCGCTGAAGGACGCACCACCGAGGCCCGGCAAACGCTCGAACAGGCCATGTACGCCGGGAATATTGCGCAGCCCGACTCCTCCGTCTGGTACGCTCTCGGCCTTATTTATGAGCAGTACGGCGCAGACAAGGCCGCCCTCGCCGCATACGAGAAGGTGAAGGCGCATGAGTTCGATAACCACACCTACATCGACCCCATGTCCACTTACCTGCTCGCGCAGGAGCGCATCAAGGCTCTGGAAAGCAATGCTACCGCAGCAAAAAAGCCCGCCCCGGAAAAATCCCACACCTCCGCTACCGTTCGTAGTTCACTGTTTCTCCACTCAGATTAAAAAGGTCGCCATTCGCCTCTCATTGATTGCCGACCAATGAAACCCGGCTTGAATCCACAGCCCGAAAGTGCTAAAAATGGATTATTCAAGTTTGCTCTTTTGAGCGAGCCTGAATTTCATGAAGAGTGGCTGAGGGACGGGCCCTGTGACGCCACGACAACCGGCTTAGGCAATCTAAGACATCGGTGTCAACTCTCTCCTGATGTCGGGTCTAAAACAGGACCGGCGGAGGGGAACATGAGATTCGGGGATGCAGCCAACAACGCATCTCGCCTAATCCAGTTGTACCGCTGTACCTGAGTTCGTCACGCCGCCCGTGCATCCGCCCCTCTCGAATCGAGGGACCTGATGGCTGTTGCTTACCAGTTGCGATGCCGGGAATGCGGGAAGACCTACCCCAACACGCCGCTTTCCATCTGCGAAGACTGCTTCTCTCCCCTTGAGGTCCAGTGCGACCTCGACGCCGCCCGCCGCTCCTTTACGCGCGAGGCCATTGCCAAAGGCCCTTCCAGCATGTGGCGCTACCAATCGCTGCTGCCCGTTCCGGAAGACTTCACGCCTGCCACTCCCGCCGGATGGACTCCCCTGCTCAAGGCCCCCCGGCTCGGCAAGCGCATTGGCGCGAGCAACCTCTACATCAAGAATGACGCCGTATGCCTGCCCACGCTGAGCTTCAAAGACCGCGTGGTTTCCGTCGCGCTGGCCAACGCCCAGATTTTCGGATTCGATACCGTGGGCTGTTCGTCCACCGGAAACCTCGCCAACGCCGTCGCCGCGCAGGCCGCCCGCCTCGGACTCAAAACCTACATCCTGGTGCCCGCCGATCTCGAACCCGCCAAAATCCTCAACACCCAAGTCTACGGAGCCAATCTGGTCCGCATTGACGGCAACTACGACCACGTGAACCGCCTGTGCTCGCAGATAGCCGAGCGCTTCAACTGGGGATTCGTGAACGTGAACCTGCGGCCCTACTACGCCGAAGGTTCCAAGACCGTCGGCTTTGAGATTGCCGAGCAGCTTGGCTGGCGACTGCCGGACAACGTGGTTGTGCCCATGGCCGGAGGCTCGCTCATCACCAAAATTCGCAAGGCCTTCAAGGAACTCATCGCGCTCGGCCTCGTTGAAGAGAAGGAAGTCCGCTTTTTTGGAGCGCAGGCCACGGGCTGCTCGCCCATCTCGACCGCCGTCAAGGCGGGAACGGACACCATCGAGCCCCAGCGCCCCTCGACCATCGCCCGCTCGCTGGCCATCGGCAATCCGGCGGACGGGACATACGCGGCACGCTGCATCCGCGAAAGCGGCGGCTGGGCCGAGGACGTGTCCGATCTGGAAGTCGTCTCCGGCATTCAGGAACTGGCCGAGAGCGAAGGCATCTTTACTGAAACCGCCGGCGGAGTCACCACCGCCGTCACGGCGCGGCTCTACGCGCACGGACGCATCAAGCCGGACGAGCTGACCGTTTCCTGTATCACGGGCAATGGACTCAAAACCACCGACGCGCTCACCGGAGTGTTTGAGGAAGGGCGCGCCATCCGTCCACGCCTGACCGACTTTGAGGCCTACGTGGAAGAACAATCTGAAGATCGTGAATTAGTTTTAGGAGGGGCCAATGTCCGTTAGAGTTCTGTTGCCAAATGCGTTCCAGAAGCACACCGACGGCGCGAAGGAGATCAACTCCAGCGCGCACAACCTGCCCGAATTGATCGTCGATATTGAGAACAACTTTCCCGCGCTGCGCCCTCACCTGCGCGACGAGCAGGGCCAGGTCCGCCGCTTCATCAACTTCTACGTGAATGATGAGGACATCCGCTTCCTCGGCAACGACAAGTACGCCTTTCAGGACGGCGACGAGGTGCTGGTGATCCCCTCCATCGCCGGTGGGACTGGCCGCTAATTTCACGCAGGCCGGGTGGCCCACTCAACCCGGGTAGCCCCACCAGTTGAGTGGGTGGCCCACGATAAGCGTTTTTCGCTTGTGAGGGGGACAGGTTCGTATCAGGGCACGGCTTCAGCCGTGCCGTCCTTTGCGGTCAAAAAGATGGGGCTTTAGCCCCTGAGGGAAGGGACAGGGGCCCTGCCCTTTTTTTGCGATAATGGCCGGTTGCCCATTCAACCGCTGTTGGTTGAGTGGGGAACAAGCCCGGATTCGGGCCTGGACAGATCCATGAAAACTGCGGCGTATCGGCTCGGCACCTTCCCTGTTCTCGTTCTGCTGTTGGCCTGCGGAGGCGCGTCCACGGCTTCACAGACCAGCGACGACTCGGGCGGCAGCGCCGTCACCAAAGAAACGCTGGTCTGGAGCGACGAGTTCAATGGCGCGACCGCGCCTTCCGCGCCCGACGCGAGCAACTGGACCTACGACACCGGCGCGGGAGGCTGGGGCAATCAGGAGCTTGAGACTTACTGCGCCTATGGTTCAACGACCACGCCGTGCGACCCTAAGAATCCCAACGCCTACGTCGGCACGGACGGCTATCTGCATATTGTGGCGCGGAACCCGGCGAGCGGAATCTACACCTCGGCGCGGCTCAAGAGCCAGGGCCTGCGGAGCTTCCAGTACGGGCGCATCGAGGCGCGCATCAAGATGCCGGAGGGACAAGGGATGTGGCCGGCCTTCTGGATGCTGGGCGACAACATCACTGCAGTGCAATGGCCGGCCTCCGGCGAAATGGACATTATGGAGAGCATTGGCAAAACGCCCTCGACCAACTATGGCTCCATTCACGGAACCGGATTTACCGGCACGGCGATTGGCGCGTCTTATAGCCTGCCGAACGGCGAGAAGTTCGGCGACGGCTTCCATACCTTCGGAATCATCTGGTCGCCGAAGAAGCTGGAGTACTACGTGGACAGCCCCAGCAACGTCTACGCCACTTACATCCCGGCCAACCTGCCTCCGGGCGCGGTATGGCCATTTGACGCGGGCAAATTTTTTTTCATCCTGAACACAGCCGTGGGCGGCGCATGGCCGGGGCCGCCGGACAAGACCACGCTCTTTCCGCAGCAGATGCTGGTGGATTTCGTCCGGGTGTACGCCGAGCCGGGGGCTTGAGGCCCTGAAAATTGACGCCCAATAAGCCGAACTTCAATTTGTCCCCGCGCATCTGACAGTAGAACACTGGTCGCCGCAGTATCAGGAGGGGCGCAATGTTCATCATCTGGTGGATCATCGTCGGGCTGATCGCAGGCTGGATTACAGGCAAGATCATGAAGGGGAGCGGTTACGGCGCTCTCATGGACATCGTCATCGGCATCATTGGGGCCATCATCGGCGGCTTCATTATGCGCGCGCTGGGCTTCGCCGGGCAGGGCGGGATGATCTACACCATCATCGTCGCCATCATCGGAGCGATTGTTCTGACGCTGATCCTGCGGCTGGTCACAGGATCAAGGGCCCGGACCTGACCTCTATCGTCCGGTTGAACCGAAGCCGTTCGCGCCGCGCGTCGTCGCGGCAAGTTCCTCGACTACTTCGACGGACAACTGCGTCCGCGCCTCGAAGGGAGACATCTGCGCGATCTTGTCGCCCTTGCGGATGGTTACGCTTACGTCGGAGCGATCGAGCATAACGTCTGTTACCGCTCCGGTAGCGTCGCGGACTGTTCGTAAGGAATAACGTGGCTGGTTCACGTTCACGAGGCAGACCAGAATCTCGCCGCGATAGCCTGCGTCGATGCGGCCTCCCGCATAGGTCACACCCTTAACGGCCATCGACGAGCGGTCGCCGAGAACGAAGCCGCAGCCCGCGGGGCCTTCCACAGCAATGCCGGTACGGACCTTCACCGGAACGCCCGGCTCAAGCACAACGTCTTCCACGGAGTAAAGGTCAAAGCCCAAGTCGCTGCCGGCATGCGCGACAGTCGGGGCCTGGGCTTCGGGGTGCAGTAACTTGACCTTGAGCATCAGCTCGATTGTACCGAGTTATGCTCCTGGCGGATTGCGTCTAGGCGGCCTCTTTCTTCTGCTTGGCCCAGCGGCGCTTCTGGGCGGCGGCGATGCGCGCACGCGCTTCCGGGCTCAGGGTGCGCCGGGCGCGGGTTTTGCGACCATTGGAGGGGAGTCCGGAGACCAGCTTTCCGCTTGAGCTTTGCAGCAGTTTGCGCGCCTGCTGCAGCTTGCTGATTTCGTCATCGATTGCTTTGAGAATCTGTTCACGACTCATAAGTTCTTTCTTCCTTTTGGATATTGTTCGTGGAGCAACTACGGAATTTCCGGAAAGGAACAAGGCACAGCATTTTCCGAAAAGGATTACAGGGAACGAAAGCAAAACCTGCTAAAACCTGCTAAATGACGCCGGGTGGAGGAAAGTCCCGGGTTCATCATGAATTACTAGTTAACTTACCCATCGGCCCCGCTTTAGGCAAGCTTAATCATGTCCGCGGGTGATTACCTTCAGGATGGTTTGCAGGCGCCCATAAGTGTAGGATGCGGCGAAATAACTGGCGGTTATTGCCTGTAAGAGCGCAAAACAAAAGGGGGACACCCGCTTGGGCGTCCCCCTTTGCCACTCGTGCTTTCGTCCTAAGTTAGGGCAGGTAATAGCGGAATGACGTTTCCACGATATTGTCTGTACCCTGCGCTCCGCCGCCGGGATTTGCCGCGCCGCCCGTGCCCGACCATAGGTTCCGGGTGAAGTGGCTGTACTGGATACCCTGACGCAGGCGGCCCTTCGGCCCAGAGTAGAAGTTGAACCAATAACCCGCGGTCGCTTCCTGCACATCCTTGTTATTGCCTGTGCAATGACTCGGAGTGTTGGGACTAAAAGAGCCGCCGGGGACAGGCTCACTGTTGCAGCCGCTCATGTCCGCGGTGTAGAGGCCGTATCCGGTATCACCGTGGATGTCTCGTCCCACATAGTCTCCACCGTAATTCATGTAGAGATTGAGCCGCTTATTGGGATTGAACTCCAGTGTGCCCAGCGCGGAGAAGGTATGCAGCGGAGATATCTGCCCGTCGGGTTTGAACGTAACATCGGCAATGGCCGAGTCGCCATAGCGGCCCGTGCCGTCGCCATAGAGCGCTTTCAACCCGAAGGTGATGTGCTTTGCCGCAAGAGGCACGCGGAAGCCGCCTCCGATTCCTCCGCCAACCGTCGCGTGGTTATAGGCCCCGGCGGAGCTTGCGGGCGCATTGGGATAGATTCGATTACGGAAGAAGCGGGCGATCCCGAAGAGTTCGTAATGGCCCCAGCCCCGCTCCCAGGCTATCTTGGCAATCAGGTCGGGAGCGAGGTTGTAAGAGTAATTTGCGGTTGAGTTATAAAGTCCGCCGCCCGCTCCGGACTGACCAAGGACCTGGTTCGCGGGATTGCTGCCACCGGTAAGGGTCTGCGGGTTCTCGGCCGAAGCTCCGATCCAAAACTTGTTGCCGAAATTTTTGGTGACACGAAATCCGTACTGGCGCGCCCACACGAATCCGGCGGTGTACTGCGGATCGATGGTGCCCGGCAGAATCTCCGTCCCGTTTTCCAGGCCCTTTGTGGTTTCGGTGGCCAGCGACCACATCTGGCCGCCGGTGAAGCTCCAGCCGCTGGCCAGCGCGGCCTGCGCCCAGATCTGCCGCTGGCGCACCACGTAGCTGTTGCTCTGGTTGTTGTTGGAAGTGATGCCGGTGCCGAGCCAATCCATTTCGTAATAGCCGGTAAGCTTCATGTGTGCGAGTTCGCCCGTAGCCTTCAGGGCAATGCGCGACTGGCGCGCAGAGCCGAAAAATTCGCTCATCTGCGCTGCGTCCGAGTGTTCCAGCGGAATGCCGGTGAATGCCGTATTGATGCCGGCTCCGGTGGCCGCGCTGCGATAGACCGTAGCGGCCTCAATAAAGCTGCCCTGCGGCGACAGCGTAATGCCCTTATAGCGGACCGCGTGAGGCTCCGCTGGTGGGACGGGGGTTTGCGCCTGCGGTGTCCTCACCTGTTCCGTTTTATGGACGGCGAGCTGGCGCTGAAGTTTGTCCAATTGGGCGCGCTGTGCATCGATTTCACCCCGCAGCTCCCTGATCTGGGCGGCGATGGCTGACTGGTCCGTGGTTTGGTCCGCAGGCTGATTGCTGCCCGCCTGAGCGTGCGCGGCGACGACGATGAGCACCGGCAGCAAACCAGCCAGCGCCTTCCCGCATATCTTCATTCGTCTCTCCCTGAAAGCGGCGGTCGAGGCCTTCGCTTCCAGAGACAGGTTTACAGCCGAATGTGAAAATTCCGCGAATGCGGGATGAAGATGCGGCAAAAGAAAGGGGCCAGCCAAAAACCGGCCAGCGATGAACCGGTCAGCAGTCAGGCACAAGGACAGTCAGCGACTGATGTTGCGCTGACAACTAGCCGCCCGCTTCACCGCTGGCTGCTGCCTTTTTATCGCTGACAGCTTAATGCGGCTTTCTGAATTCGATTTCGTCTCCCCGGAGGTAGTATTCGAGCGAGCATTCGTCGGAGCCGCAGATCATGGAGTGGAGTCCGGCGTACTGGGCGCGGGTAATGAGGCCAAGGGAGCCGCAGCCGGGGCAGGCCAGCACGGCCCAGTAGGGGTCGCGCGCATCGCCGAGCGACCCGGCGTTTTCAAGCAGGAAGAGAGTTCCCGGTTCCATCTGTTCCGGAATCCAATTCTCAAGTGTCTGAAGTGGCGATAGCGGCGATGCCATGTCTTTTTCCTCCTGTGGCTTTGACGGGTCCAAACTTGCGGGGCCGGACCTGGGGAAAGCGTTCCGCCCGCCTCACTGCCGAATGGTTTCAGCTCGCTGGGACAGCACCTCCTGAGTTGTATGGGAAAACCTCTGGAATGAAAGTCGAAGCGGCGCAACACCCGCGAGGGGCTGTTCTTTCCGTGGATGAGTGTTCGTCCACATGAATGGCGTTGGCCGTTGTCAGCATCTTTGACGCGGCGACGCCGAATGTCAAGGACGGGCGCGGTTACTGTTGGGGTACATTTGCACCTGGCTGGGATGGAATTTCCTGAACGCTGATCGCTGATTCGCTGGCTTTCTTACTTTTCCACTTCCACTCCGCGCCAGAAAGCGATGTGCCCCTTGATCTTACGGGCGATTGGCTTGGGATTGGGATAGTAGAAGGCGGCGTCCTGGTTCTCCTGTCCATCAATCATGAGCGAGTAGTAGCGGGCCTGCCCCTTCCAGGGACAAGTGGACACGGTGGAACTGGGGCGCAGGTATTCGCGCTTCACCGAGCTTTCCGGAAAGTACACATAATCATCCACTTCCTGGATTTTGTCGCTTTCCGCGATGACGACGCCGTTCCACACTGCCTTGGCCATTGTTCCGGTCCTTCTTTCGATCAAAAAGTCCGCCTTAACACCATATCAGAGGTCTGGCCCGTCCGGGGCACACCCATCTATGGATTAGACTTACTAGCCCGTCCGCTGGTCGCAAAATGGAATTCCCCATGTTGAAGCCAATTGGGAGCAATTTTGGTCTGGCTGGCGGCTCAGGCTTGGCTGCGAGGGCGCCGGAAGGCGTAGAGGATGGCCAGCAGCGGCGGCGCCAGCAGCACTCCCCAGAATGGGATAACGATGCCCAGTAGGATGGGCACAAAGATCGAAACCAGCACCGGTACGCGGTTCATGCGCTTCATCAGCAGCGGCTGAAGCACAAGCTGGTCCACCACAACAATGACGGCATAAAGGCCAAGCACCAGCGCAAGGCGGAAGTAGTCGTGTCCCGTGAAGAGCACGGTGAGGACAGGAAAGATGACGGTGATGACCCCGCCAACATTGGGAATGAAGGTCATCAATCCGCCAATGATCGCCCAGAACGGCGCCAACGGGACGTGGATGAAGAAAAGCCCAACCCACCAGATGACCGCGACGCACAGGGCCTCAATGGTGACGGCCTTCCACCAGTTGAAGAGCGCGTCCCCGGCGGTGCGAATGTGGGTGTTGAAGTTGGTCACGGCTTCAAGTGTCCAGTTTAAGGGCTTGAGCGATCAACCTGCGCCCTGGTCCCTGTGCCCTGCCTTTGCTGTAGCCTAGAAGTATGAAATTCGGAGTGCTGGTTTTTCCCGGGTCGAATTGCGATCAGGACACCTATCATGTGATTGCCGAGATGGCGAAGCAGCCGGTCACGTGCCTGTGGCACGACTCGCCCGACCTGCAGGGGTGCGACGCGATCCTGGTTCCGGGCGGCTTCGCTTACGGCGACTATCTTCGGACAGGGGCCATTGCCCATTTCTCTCCAGTCATGCAGTCCGTCAAGAAGTTTGCGGCGGAGGGCGGGCCAGTGCTGGGCATCTGCAATGGGTTCCAGATTCTGTGCGAGTCGGGGCTGCTGCCCGGTGCGCTGCTGCGCAACGCGGGCCTGAAGTATATCTGCAAGCAGGTGCATCTGCGCACGGAGACCACCAACTCGCCCTTTACGCACAAGCTGAAGAAGGGCGAGGTGCTGCGGATTCCAATTGGCCACATGGAAGGCAATTACTTCTGTGACGCGGCCACGCTGGATGCGCTGCGGGCCGAGGACCGGGTCGCCTTTCGCTACTCGACCCCCGAAGGCGCGGTTACGGCGGAGGCGAACCCGAACGGCTCGCTGGACAACATTGCCGGAATCCTGAACGAGGGACGGAATGTGCTGGGCATGATGCCGCATCCCGACCGCTCGAGCGAGGCGCTGCTGGGCTCGGCGGACGGATGGAAGATTTTTGAGTCGCTGGTGGAGACGCTGGCGGCGGCGCGATAAAGCTCCCCCATGATTGATATTCATCACCATTTGCTGTTCGGGCTGGACGACGGCTCGAAAGACATTGAGACTTCGGTCGCCATGGCCGAAATGGCGGCCGCGGACGGAATCACGCACGTTGTCTGCACGCCGCACGCGAACGCGCATTACAGGTTTGATCCGGAAGTGAACCG
>DASTXK010000069.1:0-15387 GCA_035765555.1 Acidobacteriaceae bacterium | reverse complement strand
CCCCTACCAGTGGAACGGCGTCAAGTACAAGGCCTTCTACGGCGGCTCGGGAAGCCCGTCCATCATGGCCAACATCGAGACCTTCCTCGACAAGCCGCTGCCTCAGCCCGCGCAGCCCGCCGCCATTACCGAAGTCGATTTCCTGCCCTGCTATCTCGAATCCATCCGCCGCTTCGCCGACCTCGATCTCATCGCAAAGTCTGGCCTCAAGTTCGCCATCGACTGCATGTATGGCGCGGGCGCGGGTATCCTCGCCGGAATCTTCCAAAGCATCGGCGTCGACTACGTCGAGATTCGCGCCAACCGCGACCCGCTCTTCCCCGGAATCAATCCCGAACCCATAGAGCCGCACATCCGCGCCCTTCAGGACGCCGTCGTCGAGCACCATTGCCACGCCGGTTTCGTCACCGACGGAGACGCGGACCGCCTCGGCGCCGTCGATGAGCACGGCAACTTCGTCGATCCCCACAAGATATTCGCCGTGCTGCTTGAATGGCTGCTCACCCGCAAGAACTGGCCCGGAGACGTAACCCGCGCCTTCAACACCACGGGAATGCTCGACCGCATCGCCGCCCGCCACCACCGCACGCTCCACGAACACGGCATCGGCTTCAAATACATCTGCGACCTCATGCTCGAGAAAAACATTCTCATCGGCGGAGAAGAATCCGGAGGCATCGGCATCGCCCGCCATCTCCCCGAGCGCGACGGACTGCTCAATTCCCTGCTGCTCGCCAACGTCATGGCGGAAGAAGGCAAGACCCTCGGCCAGCTCGTCCAGCAGCTTCAGGACACCTACGGCGAGCACCACTACGGCCGCATCGACCTCCACATTAACGACGACCTCAAGAACGCCACCATCGCCCGGGCAAAATCTGGCGTCCAGGCCTTCGCCGGAATGCCCGTCGATCACGTTGAAACCCTCGACGGCATCAAGTTCTTCCTCGACAATCCCGAAGCCAAATCCAAACCCAACCCGGCAAAAAGCTGGCTCCTGCTGCGCGCCTCCGGAACCGAACCCCTGCTCCGGATTTATTCTGAATCCTGCTCCAAAGAATCCGTCGCCAGACTCCTCGAAGCGGGACGCCAATTCGCCATGAGCAGTTTGGATTGAAGCATAATAGAAGCATGGCCGTTGAAAGAACAATCCGCCGGACCACTCACGAGGAGCAGCGCGCGGAGACGTATCGCTACTGGCAAAGTTTGCCGATCGGAGAGCGGTTCGACGCAGTTTGGGATGCGACCGTAGCCGCATACGCCTTTAAGGGAGTACGCCCGGATGATCGACCAAGATCTCAAAGACCTGTTACTCGCGTTGAACGCTCACGAGGTTGAGTATCTTGTCGTTGGCGGCTACGCGGTCGGTGCTCACTCTGAACCCCGCGCGACGAAAGACCTCGACATATTCATCCGGGCAGACGAGAAGAACAGCGTTTCCGTCTATCGCGCCCTGGCTGAATATGGGGCGCCATTGAAAGGGCTGACACCCGACGATTTCAAGGGTGCTTCGTCCTCATTCCTCCAAATAGGCGTTCCTCCAAATCGAATTGATATTTTGCAGAGCATTGATGGTGTCTCCTTCGACGAAGCATGGAAGGACCGAATCGAGGGTTTAGTTGGCGGAAGCGTTCCGGCTCATTTCATCTCCAGAGAACATCTTATTCAAAACAAGCTCGCCGCCGGACGCCGCCAGGACCTCGCGGATGTGGAAGCATTGCGAGAAGCCGCGAAATCTCAGAATCAATCAAAAGGAAACCAATGACCGCACCCGCCACTCCCTTGACGCAACTCCCCGCGTGGAACGCCCTGAAGGCCCACGCCAAAGACATCTCCCTGCAACATCTCCGCCATCTGTTCGCGGAGGACCCCAACCGCGGCACGCGCTTCGCCATCGAGGCCGAAGGCATCTATCTCGACTACTCCAAGCACCGCATCACCGACGAGACCCTGAAGCTCCTCCTCCAACTCGCCGACCAGAGCAACCTCCGCGCCCGCATTGACGCCATGTTTCGCGGTGACAAAATCAACATTACCGAAAATCGCGCCGTCCTCCACGTCGCCCTGCGCGCGCCCAAAGGCGCCGTCATCAATGTGGACGGCAAAAACGTTGTCCCCGAAGTCCACGAGGTCCTCGACCGCATGGGCGCGTTCTCCAACCGTGTGCGCGGCGGCGAGTGGAAGGGCCACACCGGCAAGCCCATCCGCAATGTCATTAACATCGGCATCGGAGGCTCCGACCTCGGCCCCGTCATGGCCTACGAGGCACTGCGCCATTACAGCCGCCGAGACATGACCTTCCGCTTCGTCTCCAACGTGGACGGCACCGACTTTGCCGAGGCCACGCGCGACCTCGACGCCGAGGAGACCCTTTTCATCATCTCCTCCAAGACCTTCACCACACTTGAGACCATGACCAACGCCCACACCGCGCGGCAATGGGCGCTCGCGAAGCTCGGCGACGAAAAGGCCATCGCGAAGCACTTCGTCGCCGTCTCCACCAACGCCGCCGAGGTCGCAAAGTTCGGCATCGACACCGCCAACATGTTCGGCTTCTGGGACTGGGTCGGAGGCCGCTACTCCATGGACTCGGCCATCGGCCTCTCCACCATGCTCGCCATCGGCCCGGACAACTTCCACCAACTCCTCGCCGGCTTTCACGCCATCGACGAGCACTTCCGCACCGCGCCCTTCGAGCGCAATCTGCCCGTCCTCATGGGCCTGCTCACCGTTTGGTACACCGACTTCTTCGACGCGCAGACCGTCGCCGTCCTGCCCTACGACCAGTACCTCAAGCGCTTCCCCGCCTACCTCCAGCAGCTAACCATGGAGAGCAACGGCAAGCACGTCACGCTCGGCGGCGCGCGCGTCAACTACGAAACCGGACCCATCTTCTGGGGCGAGCCCGGCACCAACGGCCAGCACTCCTTCTATCAGCTCATTCATCAGGGAACGCGCCTCATCCCCGCCGACTTCATCGGCTTCTCCAAGACGCTCAACCCGCTCGGCAACCACCATGACCTGCTCATGGCCAACGTCTTCGCGCAGACCGAGGCGCTCGCCTTCGGCAAAACCGCCGATCAGGTCCGGGCGGAAGGCACGCCCGAATGGCTTGTTCCGCATCGCGTCTTCGAGGGCAACCGTCCCTCCAGCACGCTGTTGCTCAAGGAACTCACGCCCGAATCCCTTGGCAAGCTCGTCGCGCTCTACGAGCACAGCGTCTTCACTCAGGGAGCCATCTGGCAGATCGACTCCTTCGACCAGTGGGGAGTGGAACTCGGCAAGGTGCTGGCTAAAAAAATCATCGGCGAGCTTGCGGCCAAGCAGGACCCGACCGATCACGACAGCTCGACCAACACGCTCATCGCCCGCTACCGAAAGCAGCGAGGCTAATCCAGCAGACTCACCCGCCCGCTCGCAAGGTCATAGATCCCGGCCACAATCTTCAGTTCGCCGTCCTGCACCAGCCCGGCCAGCAAAGGAGATGATTTTTCAACCAGGCCCGCCTGCATCCGCGCATTCTCCTCCACCGCTTTTTGCAGATCGCCATCCGCCTTCTCCACCGCCGGCTGAATATGCGGGAAAAACGAGCCGATAAGCCCCGGGACCGCATCGCCCTTCATCGCCGCCGTCACTGCTCCGCAACTGGAGTGCCCCAGCACCAGAATCACCTTGGTCTTCAGCAGCGCGGCCCCGAATTCAAGGCTGCCCAGGATTTCAGGAGTGATGATGTTTCCCGCCACGCGCGCCACCAGCAGTTGGCCGATTGTCTGGTCAAAAACCAATTCCACCGGGACCCGCGAATCCACGCACGACAGCACGGTCGCAAACGGCTCCTGCTTCTCCACCGTGTGCTGCCGCAGGATATTCAGGCTCTGGCCAAGGTTCGTCAGCTTGTCGTTCACAAACCGCTCATTGCCTTCCATCAAATGGCGAAGGGCATCGTCGGGAGTCAGGTTCGTCTGGTCTCCAATCATCTTTATTCGTGCGTCCTTTTTTGTTTTGTTTCGTTTCACTCAACGCGAAGAGTAATTACCTGATCGCCTTCCAGCACCGATCCAAGTTCCACCGAACCCAGCGGCACCGCCGATTCGCCATTCAGCGCGATGCGATGGTTCCGCTTTTCCGGCTCCAGCACGTTGGCCATGGAGAGCGGCAGGGCCGCCAGCGTGCGGCCGTCGAGCGTGGCCTGCGTCTCCGGAGCAAGCAGCGTTACGTAAAGCCTGTCGCTCGGATGCAGGCTGTTCAATCCCGCGATCGTCGCCGCCACGTCCTGCTGCGGAGCCCCCGGAATAGGCGGCTGCATCAGCCTGTCCACCGTCTCGCCATTGCTCACCAGCAGGCGGATCTCGCTGCCCGAAGGCAGTGTCGCGGGCAGCTTCACCGGAATCCGGATGTTTCTTATCTCGCCCCGCCACGGCCTTACCGCCGCGTCAATCAGGACGGTATCGCCGCCGCGCACTTCTGTCTTTTCCGGCTGCGCGTTCAGTAGCCGCATCGACCGCCGGCCCGCCAGCGCGTCCACATTGATTTCAATTCCCTCGACGGGCGTGCGCCGCGCCGCGTTTTCATAAAGCTGCTGGAAGCGCTGCCCGATGGCGATGGCCGCCGCCATGTTCGCCGGAGCGCCGTCCGTGGGCGCAACCATCCAATCCAGCCGCATCGCCGGATAGCCCTTCAGCGTCACTTCCCCGCTCAGCCGGTAGCTTGTCTCTGCGGCGTAGGCGTTCGACTCCATCAACCCCTGATACACCGATACCAGCACCGCCGCCGGAGTCACCTGCTCCTGGTCCACTACCTGCAAATGCAGCGTGCGCGGAGTCGCGCCATGCTCGGTAATGTGGATGGTCAGCGGAATCATTCTGGCGGCGAGCCCGAACTGCCCGCGAATCGCCGTCTGCCGGTCTTCGGTAAACGACCCGATGGTCTCGCCGGTGTTGACGATCTTGAAAGCATTCAGCGGAGAAGGCAGCGTCGCTACCACGTCCGCCTTGGTCATGGGAAACGACACCGGCCCGAACTGCGTAATGGGGTGCCCGCACGCCAGCAACTGCGTGGGGTCAATATAGGTCACGGTGCAGGTGGCGGCAATCTCCAGGTCGCCGCGCACCAGCACGGCGCTGATCGCCGACCCCGGCTCAATCGAATGCTGATCGGCATACGGCGCCATTCCGCCCAGGCCGCCGCCCCCGGAAACTCCACCAATTCCCGCCACTGGAGTCATCCCCAGCGATGGCGCATGTTCCTTCCACAGCGCCACGGCCTGCTGAGAAAATCCGCTGAACACCAGCGGCGTCTCAATGGGCTTCACAATCTCATTCTGATCACTGACCGCTGATCCCTGGCCCCTCTTCTGCGCCCTGGACTCTGGACCCTTGACCCTGAGCTCCGGCTCAACCCGCGTCTCCAGCATTTGCTCAATCGGAGTGATTCCGCAGATAGGCTCCTTGCTGAACTGCCCAATGCGATACGCCAGCGCGCCAACCAGCTTGCCATCTATGTAGACAGGGCTTCCGCTCATGCCCGCCACCACGCCGGTGTAGTTGGCCTTCGCGCCTTCCAGCCGCGCCAGAATCATGTCTTCGCCCGGCCCAATGGCGTTATGCAGCAGGCCAAGAATCTCCACTCCCATGGCTTCCGGCTTGGTGCCTTCAAATACCGTGTAGGCCACGCCGTGCAGGCCGCGATGGATCTGGCTCAGCGGGAAGAACGATGTAGTTGGCGGTGGCGGAGGCGCAGCCGACACTCTGTCCAGAACGGATTGCGCGGACGCCACGCCGCATAGAACGAGGCACACTGCAACTGCTTTGAAGACCACTCCGAAAGCCCGGCCTGAAAGGCGGTTTCCGGGGAGGCCCGTTTTGATGTCTTTTCCTGTGTTTCGCACGTCTCTAATAGAGTAGCGTCTTGCGCCACTAGCGGCAAAGTCGCGCCGCCAGCCGCAAAATGCGCGCCCTTGCCGCGGGACCGCGCCGGGACGCACAATAGGGGAACCATGAAACTCGTCTCCACTGCCGCCCTCGCCGCGCTGATGATTTTCAGCGAAACTCCGGGCCTCGTGCGCGCCCAGCAGAACACGGCAACCCCGTCCGCCCAGCAGACGCGGCAGGACCAGACGCCGCCCGCCGAAGGCGGCCCTGGCGGAGATACCGGCGCTATTGCCATTCCCAAAAAGACGCAGCCCTCCACGCCCGCTCCGCCTCCGCCTCCGCCGAACCCCAATCCCAAGAACCCTCCGGGATTGGGCAACCTGTCGCTCCATGTGGATGTCCCGGTCGTCACCGTTGATGTTGGCGTCATTCTTGAGAAGACCCACCAGTTCGTCCCCGGCCTGAAGGAAGGCAACTTCCGCGTCTATGAAGATGGAGTCCCACAGCAGATCACCCACTTCCAACAGGTCAAGGCCCCCATCACCGCCGTGCTGCTGGTGGAGTTCGCGGCCAATAGCTGGTGGTTCATTCAGGACATGCGCAATGCCGCCTACACCTTCGCAGAGCAGCTCCGGCCCGATGATTACGTCGCCGTCGTGACCTACGACATGCACACCAATATTCTGACCGACTTTACGAAGAACAAAGCGGTCGTCATGAACGCCCTCAACACGCTCACCATTCCAACCTGGAGCGAGACAAACCTTTTCGACGCGCTCTACACAACGCTCGACCGGTTGAACCGCGTTCCCGGACGCAAGTACATCATTCTCATCGGCTCGGGCCGTGATACTTTCTCAAAGATCACCCTCGACAAGTGCCTCCAGAAGGTCAAGGAGACGCCCAACGTCACCATTTTCAGTATTGGGACCGGCCAGTACATCCGCCTGATGGCGGAAAGCCGCGGCTATATGGGCGGCATGCGCGAGCTTGACTACCTCCAGGCCGACAACCAGATGCGCAGCTTCGCCCAGATGACCGGCGGCATGTCCTTCTTCCCGCGCTTCCCTGCGGAAATGCCCGAAGACTTCGCCGCCATCAACGATTCCATCCGCAACCAGTATGTGTTGTCCTACACGCCCACCGACGCCAAGCAGGATGGCACCTGGCGCAAGATCCACGTCGAGCTGGTTGATAACGAAGGCCGCCCGCTCAAAATGCAGGACGAAAAACACCATAAGCTGAAATATGACGTGATCGCCCGCAGCGGCTATCGCGCCAAGCAGGAAGTGCAGTAGGAATCAGCGGCCTTCCCGCAACTCCGACCGCCAGATCGTCCGCCTGCGCGAATGCTTTGGTGCGGCATCGCACCGTCATGCGTAGACCTCAAAAATGGACGCGCTTGCAGCCGGGACGAGTGTCGCCTGCGGGTTCGCAGGAGACCCCAACATGACCTTCGTCGAGATCAGCTTTGGTGCGGTAAGCGTCTCAACAGTCTTCCACCTGGGTTGATTGATGCGGAGGTCATTCCTCGCGTCCTTATTGATGATTGCAACTAACGTGCGCCCGTCCGTCAGCTTTGCCGCATAGGCGGTGGCGTTTACCGGGCCAGGATCGAAATCGAGTCTCAGCAGCGTGGCGCCGGCGAACCGCTGGGCGAACCGCATTCCGAATGAGACAGGTTCGGCGATGTAGCGACCGTCGATATCGGCGATCGGCGTGTAGAACGGCCGAGGGTGCGGGACATGAGGGTCGGGCATCAGCGCTTCGCCGGGAAGCGTGCCGCCCAGCGAGTTGGCGACCATCTTGCCCTCGCCTCCATGAAGGTTGGCGCCGGAATAGCCGAGCGAAGCGAGCTTGAGCAGGTAGTCCGCAGCCCACAGCGAAGCGGCAAACACGTCGGAAACTCCCGGCTTGCCGCCGCGATAACAGGTGTTACCCTCGGTCATGCGATAGGGGACCCTGCGATGCTCCGCTTTCCCGAGCCGGGCGGCGGCGGCGCTGATGTCGCTGGCGAGTTTGTTAACGTGCGGGTCCCGATGAAGGATGGCGTTGATGTTCACCTTTGGGTTGGAAGGCGGGCCGCCGAAATAATAATGATGCGTGAGCGCACCAACCCTCGGCGGGTCGGAAAGCGCGATGAGCCGGTCGACGACCACGGCATACCATTCAGGATTCCCGGCCGTATCGGGAAGACCGAATTTTGCGCCTGGAACACGGGCGCGGATGGCGTCGGCGAATTTCAGCCACTCATCCATGTAGGTATTCGCGTTCCAGGTCCTCGGGTCACGGATTGTCGATCCGAAGCGGTCGGCCTCGTTACCGATCTGGAAATACTCGAGCTTGTCGCCGAGCGTCTTGTTTACGAAAACAGCCTCTTCCGCCGCAAGCTCAGGCGTGTTGGTGCCGAGATTGATGCCGTACAGGCACGTCCACTCCGTAGCGTCGAGAAAACCGCGCAGGTTCCGAACCGCTTCAGGCGTAACGTCGTAGGTCAGGTTGGGATTGGGATCGCCGACTTTGTAAGGACGCTTGGCTCGGGGCGGCGGCGTCGCCTGTGGTGAGGACTTGAAAAAGGCGTAGTCCGAGGTATTGCCTCCGAGGCGAAGCACCCCATGTGGCGCGAGGGCGCGAAACTGCGCGATCAGCCCTTGATTCGCGGGCGAGAAGAAATGCGCATCTGAGAGCTGCTGCGTTTCATACGACAGCCCAACGAAGTTCTCCGGAATCGTGAAGCCGGCTTTGTTGGGATATAGCGTGAGCTTTGCAACACGAGCGCTGGAATCCTGTGCGAAAGACCTGGCTGTTACCACGGCTGCGGCACCGGCAATCAGAAAGCGTCTACGATCCATATCACCCCCAAACATGATCAATGTACCTCAAGGCTCGCCAACCTTGTGTTGTTCAAGCTACAAACGGACGCACCTTTGCAGCCTGCGCCGTTAGGGTGAGCGTCGCCGAAGCGATGTTGGCCCGCCGCGCGGGAGTCTTTGCCTCGATCGTGATCTGGCCGGGTGTTTTGGTCGCCTGCACAATGACTTGCGCAAGCCCATTGAAGAGGCTGCGCTTTGAGCCCTTGTCGGACTCGTGGCAGTTCGGGTCGCCATTTCCGACGCCGATGATCGATCCGGGCCCGGAGACGGTGAACTCAATCAGGTCGTCGGCGATCGGAACCAGTCGGCCCTTCTCATCGAGAGCCTCGACGCGCAGCACGGCAACGTCTTCACCATCGGCGTTGATGGTCTTACGGTCAGCGCTCAGGCGAATCGAAGTGGGCTTGCCGGTAGTCTCACGCTTCTCAGTCATCACGACCTTGCCGTCCTTCGTGCCACGCGCTTCCAGAACGCCTGGTTCGTAGTTGACCTTCCACTCGATGTGTTTGAGCCGCGGGACGCTCTTGCTGCCGAGGCTCTTGCCGTTGAGGAACAACTCGACGGAATCGAGGTTGGAGTGGACCCAGACGGAGATAGGTTCGCCCTCTTCCCCCTCCCAGTTCCAGTGCGGGAAGAGGTGCAGCACCGGTTCCTTGCCCCACCATGACTTGTAATAAAAGAAAGTGTCCTTGGGATAACCGCAGGTATCGACAATTCCAAACTGCGAGCTGATGGAGGGCCATCCGTAAGGTGTGGGCTCGCCGCGGTAGTCAAATCCCGTCCACGCAAAGCCGCCTGCGAGCCACTTGCGCGCCGCATAAAAGTTCCACCAGACCTCGGCGACTTCACCCCATCCGGGCTGGTTGACGTCGTAAGCGCTCAGCCAATTGCGCATAGGATCGGTGCGGTAGATGCCGCGCGTAGCGATCGCGCTGGCGGTCTCGGACCCGATACTGGGTTGAGTGGGGTGCGATTTGTGATAGGCGTCGGGCGCGTCGAGATTGTAGTTAAATCCCTCAACGTCGAGTGATTTTGAGATTCCGGTGTAAAAGGCGCCATTCACGGCGGCAGTGCAAAGGCGCGTCGGGTCGAGCTCGTGGCTGTGGCGCACCATGTCTGCCATCACAGCCGTGCCAGAGGGGTCCTTCTGCAGATACCACTCCTCATTGCCCATGGACCAGAGGATGATCGACGGTGAGTTGCGGTAGCGCTTGATCATGAGAGCGAGTTGTTCCAGCCCTTCAGGATTGGAACTCATCTGTCGCGTTTCGCACATCATCATCATGCCCATTCGGTCGCATGCCTCCACCCATTCGGGAGTAGGCATATTGTGCGAGGTGCGGACTCCGTTGCAGCCCATCTCCTTGAGCACGGCCAGGCGGAAGTACTGCAGGCGATCCGGAAGTGCCGCGCCGACACCCGCATGGTCCTGATGGTTGCATGTGCCCTGCACCTTGACCGGCTCACCATTGAGGAAGAAGCCGTTGTCGGCGTCGAACCGGATGGTGCGTACGCCGAAGTTCACCTTCTCGCCGTCGATGGTTTTGCCGTCCGACTCGACAGTTACCATTGCGGAGTAGAGCCTGGAATCGTCGAGTGTCCATAATGTGGGATTGGTGATCCGGGCTTTCGTCCTAAAGGTCGCGGAACCGTCGGGGCTCACGGTCTGGGCGGGAGCGGAAGCAGTTGCGACCTCTTTTCCGTCGGGATCGAGAATCTGCCAGCGGACGCTCGCACCCTCGGCATTTGCTCCGGAATTCAGGACGACAGTGCCTAAATCGAGTGTCGCGACCCGGCCATCCACTTCTGTGCGAACATAGCTCTCCCACGGGCCGAGGTGTAGAGGGTCATGCTTAATGAGCCAGACGTGACGGTAGAGTCCCGCGCCCTCGTAGAACCACCCATCTCCAAAAGCTGCGTCCATGCGAACCGCGAGGTAATTCTTTTCGCCGTAGTGGAGGAAATCGGTGATATCGAAGCTGAAGGGAGCGTAACCGTTGTCGTTGCGGCCGATAAAGCAACCGTTTACAAAGATGAGCGCACTACGGAAAGCTCCGTCAAACTCCAGCACGATCCTGCGGCCCTGGTCGCTGGCGGGAATATCAAAAACGCGGCGGTACCAGCCAACGCTGGTTTCAGGGTAGCGGCGGCCTAGCGGTTTGTAACCGTGCGATTTCTGCTCTTCGTCCCACACAAAGGGCAGTTCCACCGCCCAATCATGAGGCAGGCTCAGTGAGCGCCACTTTGAGTCGTCGAATTTCGCTGTGGCAAACTCAAAATCGCCGGTTTTGGCAAAGTCGCCTTGGCCCATTCCGAAGCCGAGATCTTTGGAAGGGTCATTTCCATTGCCGAAGGTGAACTTCCATCCGAAGTCGAAGAGGAGTTTTTCCCGGGGAGACACAGCGCCGAATGGCTGGCCGGCGAAGCTCTCAAGAACGGCGTTGGCCTTGGCAAAAGCCCTTGAGGTAATTGCGGTGGATGCGGATAAGGCCAGTCCGGACAGGAGCAATTCACGGCGATTCAGAGTCGGCATTCTTCAACCTTCAAGATGAATTTGTGGAACTTATTTTGAGACCGACCGCAGTATAGTGCATGCCGGTTTCTATCTGTATGGAGCAACTGCGAATGTGTTAAGAAGATTTGCAGCCACCCTCCTGCTAAAAACGGCCTATCGTAATGCGGACGGCGGTCGGCGTTTGCGACGAATCGGCCCCAGGAAAGCGAATGCCGCGATCATTTTGATCTCCATTGAGCAAGCGAATCGTGTGCCACACCTCCGGCGCGCCGGGCGTGCTGGAAGGTGTGTAGTAGCCCTCTTCCGCCGCTAGGATCTGCATCCGAATCCCGGAGAGGAACCCCGGGCGATGGAAGCGGATGCTGGCGTTGACTCCGGTAAGGAGGAATTCGTTCGGCCCCAACTGCGCGATCAGCACGCGACCCATGTGGTCCTTGGTTCCTGGCGCGGGCTGACCGTCGCGCTGAGGAAAGCCGAAACGTACATCCGCAATCCAGTCACCGGCAGCATCAGCAGCGCGGGTCGCGGGAGTGCCCGCCTCCGATAAGGGAACAGTAGCGTTGGCCAGTGAAAGCGGGCCCCCCAGCAGTTCATCGGCAGAACCAGTTTTTCCAGCCTCGGCGGACTGCGCTTTTCCGCTAAACAACAATTCCTGCTCGGGGCCGCCCGCCGCTTCAATCGCTGTCTCCACGCGGCCCTCGAATTCCAGCCGCGCAATCACGCGGTCCATGGGGCCAATCAGCGCATAGTTCTCCGCGTGGGCTTTTGGAACCCACCCGGGATTCGCCCTCTCGGTCCAGTCAATTCCGAAGGGAGAAAAGCCGACGGCCCCGCGGCCCAATGCAGCGAAGAAGAATGGAGCAAAGTCATCTCCCTGACCCGTCTCTGGAATAAAAAGCGGATTATCCGGGCGGTTATAGGTGTCGATCGTCTTCAGGTAAAACGCTGTGTTGCTGCTGTACACATCGGGGCCAATGGCATCAATTGCGGGCGCGGCGATCTTCCAGAGCGGAAGCATTTTCTGCACGGGGCCGCCCGAGGGGTATCCGATGCCGGCAGTGGGAATGCGCCGCTCGGGCAGCTCGGCAGGCGGATAGGCGAGCCACACATTGCAGTACATGGGAATTTTCAGTTCGCGTTTGCCGGCCTCGGCAATGGCATTGATGTAGCGGGCCTGGGTCCAAACCTGGAACATCTCATCCGCATCACCGGGGAAGACCTGGGCCCACGTGCCGGGCTTCTTGCCGAGGGCTTTTACCAGTTCCTCGGGCACGGGCCCGGCGAACTGCTCGTTCGCCTCGGGCGAGTAATCACGCGCGGTCCCGATAGCGCCCGATTCGTTTTCCACCTGGACCATCAGAACGGTGTGCTGCGACCCATCACGCTCGGCAAGGTGATGCATGAGGGCGACAAAGGCCGTACGGTCGGCATCGAGGTTGGCCGTCGAGTTAGCGGAAAGCACATCCAGAGGCGTGCCGTAACTGTTCATCATGCGTGGGAAGTGCGCCGGGTCCTGCTTGACCCAGACTGGGACATAGTGATCATTGCCGTTTTTCCATGTTCCGAACCAAAGCAATATCAGGTGGAGATGGTGGGCGCGAGCGCCATCCACAAGCGCGTCGACATTGGACCAATTGTACTGGCCCGGCTGAGGCTCAATCTGCTCCCAGTAGACCGGCGCTTCGGCGGTATTTACATGCATGGCTTCCAGCGCGGGCCACACTTTCGGCAACTCTTCCGGCCAACTACTTGAATTATTGATTTGCGCCCCGAGGATGAGGTACGGAGCGCCGTCAACGAATAACGCATGGCGACCGTTCTGCCGAACGAAATGAGGTGTCGACACGGCGGCCTGGGCCGAGAGAACAAGAGGAAGAGTACCGAATGTGAATCCAACGGCAGCGTGTAAAAACAACTTGAACAATTTCATTAGGGGCTGCTCTCCAGTCAAAACAAGGTGCTTTGTATTTGGTTCTCTGCGGCGAGAACGCTTATAGAGTCCACGAGTCACAGTTGTATACGTTTACAATATCGGAAAATAATAACTTTGACAGGCGGCCCTGTCAATGCGCTTGCGTGAATCCCTCCGACCATCGCTCCTACGGAATCGCGTCTTTAGTTTTTCTTTACCAGTAAAGCGTTTTTTGCCCAACAAACGCTTGCCTAAGCAACTTACTTTTGGCGCCGAAGAGAACTCAAAAATCCACTTGACATCAATTCTGCGGCTGATGTAAGTTGGTCGGCATCTGCGATGAATACGGTTACATTGTTTGATCGTGAATACGTATTCACCCCAACCGTGCCCCGGTATTCGCTTCTCCGCAGGTTTCAAAGCAATAAAACAATTCGGTGCGTGGTTGCATTTTTTTTGAATGACGTCACAGTGCCAAAACACAATTCAGAATTTTTTAATGGGAGGCTTTAGAGGCCAATATGACACAAAAGCATTTGCAACTCCGCTTGCATGGATTGCGATGGTCGCGACTCATGCTCACATTTCTGGTGACGCTTGTCCTTTCCGCCGGACTGGCATTCGGCCAGGCGGACCAGGGCGCCATCACTGGAACAGTTTCCGATAGTACCGGGGCCCGCATCCCCAACGCTCAGGTAACGCTCACGTCTGTAGATACCGGTCTGGTACTCACAACCAAGGCTGACCCCAGCGGGTTCTACATCTTTGCGCCAGTCAAAATTGGAAACTACACCATCACGGCGACTGCGAATGGGTTCCAGAAAACGACACGAAAGGGTCTTCACCTCGACGTGCAGCAGCGCCTGGCTGTCCCGGTGACGCTGACCCCAGGCACGACCGCCGAGACGGTTGTGGTAACGGGCGCTCCCTCTCTTCTGCAAACCGAGGAGGGATCGAGCGGCCAGGTTATGTCCACCAAGACCATCAACGATACGCCCTTGAACGGTCGCAACTGGGTGTTTATTGCTCAACTGGCGGCGGGCGTTGCACCACCTACCGGATCGCGAGGCGCGAACGGCGGCGACTTTAATGCAAATGGACAGCGCGCCGAGCAGAACAACTTCATTCTCGACGGGGTGGACAATAACAACAATGTCGTCGATTTTCTGAACGGCGCCAGCTACATCGTGCGTCCTCCACCGGATGCACTTGCCGAGTTCAAGATTCAAACCGGCTCCTATAGTGCCGAGTTCGGGCACTCGGCCGGCGCGGTCGTCAACGCCAGCATCAAGTCGGGAACCAATGCCATTCATGGCGATTTGTGGGAATACGTCCGAAACGACGCCTTCGACATCCGCCAGCAGTTCCAGGGCGACAACCCGGTTCCTAAGTACCGTCAGAACCAGTTCGGCGCAACTCTGGGCTTCCCCATTATCAAGAACCGGTTGTTTTTCTTTGGCGACACAGAAGCAAACCGCATCGTTTTCGCCGAGTCCCATACCAATCTCACGGTACCCACAGCTCTGATGCGCACTGGCGACTTCAGCGAGTTGCTGAACCCCGCGGATGTTCCGAACGGCACCCCGGTCACACTATATGAGCCGGACCAGAACAACAGCGGAACAACTGTCATGCCGGGCAATAAGCTGACGAGCGACCAGATTGATGCGCTTGCGCAGAAGCTGATGAACCTGTATCCGCTGCCCAGCCCCGGCCTGGAGCACCAAACCTACAACAACTACAATGTCCAGTCCAACGTGACCGACAACACGTTTCAGTGGGACACGCGCATGGACTACAACGTTAGCTCGAAGGACCAGATGTTCGCGCGCTTCAGCTACTCACACGAGCAGGCCTTCCACGCGCCACCGCTCGGTTCCGTGATGGACGGCGGCAACTTTGGTGACACCGGCAACGTGTTTTCGCTGGGTGAAAACTTCGCATTTAGCGAAACCCACATTTTCACCCCAACCCTCACCAATGAATTTCGATTTGGCTATAACTATGGTCACTTCGGGTTCCATCAGGTCAATGCAAATACAGATATTTCCTCGCAGCTAGGCCTTGGCGGTGTGCCATATGCTCCGCTGAATGGTGGCCTGCCGTACATTTCCGTCACCGGCTATTCACACTTTGGAGCGCCGCAGTTCTATGTCTCCGATGAGCACAACAACGTGTTCCAAGTGCTCGACAACGTAATGAAGCAGATCGGCAATCATG
>DASTXK010000068.1:0-11120 GCA_035765555.1 Acidobacteriaceae bacterium | reverse complement strand
CCGCCGCGCCAGTAGGCGTGCCAGTACTGGCGCTGGGCGCGGGCCTGATCGCGCTGGGCGCGAGCGTAGCGACGGGCTTCTTCAGGCCCTCAACGGCCACGTCTCCGTGATCGGCGTTGATCGTGACCGGGCTTGTATCCGGGACCTGCAAGCTCAGATTGACCGCCGAGCCGCGATGCGACGGCACTGATACCGTGATGTTCGTGCCCGAGGTCTCGATCTGCGGATGAATCTGGTCGAAGGCCTTCTGCGCGTCGTCGTCGGAGGTCGTGTGGACGATTTCATGCGCGCGCAGGTGAATCTGCCCGTCGGTGGAGGGCATGATGGTGACGTCGCCGCGCGGGTTCTGAATGGTGATGGCGCTGTTGGGGGCGGCTGCCTGGTCCATCTGCACGTCGTTGTCGTGCTCCTGGCCCCACATGAACCAGAAGTCGTTATTGTCCATCCCCATGTGGTGGCCCCAGTGGCGGGCGGAGTGCGCGCCCCAGCCGACGAGCAGCAGGATCACGATAAGGAAGACGAGTCCGCCGCCGGTGCGCCTGCGCGCATAGGGATCGCGGCGGTCGAAGAAGTATTCGGCGAGCGAGATAAGGCCGAGCACGATGAGCAGCAGCGGCCACCATTGCACATACCAGTTCCAGATGGCATAGCCGTTGAGGCGGCCCAACTCGACGAGCAGGGCGATGATGCCCACGGCCAGCAGGATGATGGGGCCGATGATGGAAGGCCGTCTTCCGCCGCGCCAGTAGGCGTGCCAGTACTGGCGCTGGGCGCGGGCCTGATCGCGCTGGGCGCGAGCGTAGCGACGGGCTTCTTCAGGCGAATTCGGAGGCGGATATTGGCCCGGATTCGGCGGGTTCGGAGGCGTGCTCATGTCTTACTCTCTTCCTCCGTTCCCGGCGTCCGGCGGCGTGATGGTGAGGGCGGTCGAGGAAGGCCCGGCTGGGGCGCTCCAGTTTCCGGGCTGGCCGGGATAGGGCGCTGGAGGCGGCGGCTGCATTTGCGCCCACGCCGCGCGCTCCGCCAGTTGCAGCAGGCCGAGCGCGATGAGGTACAAGGGCCAGCTCCTGCTATAGGAGAGGATGTGCCAGGTATGCAGCAAAGCCGTGACGCCGAACACAAGAATGATGACCGGCCCCTTGATGCGGTGGAGAAATATGTAGCGGTTCACTGGTTTTCTCCCTGCATTGGAGGCGGCGGCGGTGGCGGTGGGGAGGGCGGCACCTCATGCGCGCGGCGCAGGAACAAGGCCACTCCAAAGGCGATGATGATCAGCGGCCAGAGGTGTCCGAACCAGTTAAAGTTGAAGACGTTCATCGTGTTGAGCAGGAAAAGCACGCCCAAAACGATGAGGATAATGGCGCCGATGGGCTCGCGGCGTCTCCAGCGTCGTCCCCATACCCACTCCGGCGGAACGTTGGGCGGCACGCCGGGGTAGGATGCATACGGGTCCGCGGAGCCTGGAGGAGGCGGTGGAGGAGGCGCCTGAGGGCCGGTAAAGCCCTGCGCGACGCCCGGGCTTGGGTTGGCGAATCCCGAGCCATGCGGGGGAAGGCCGACTTTCGCGCCGAAGTCGTTCAGCCCGAACGGGTCAGGCAAAGGCCGGCCATCGCGGCGGGCCTTGGCGGTCTCAAAGGCGTCGAAGACCTGATAAGCGATCCAGGCGGCGATGGCAATGCCGAAGACGCCGACCGGATTGGTGATCCCAATCAGGATGATGAACACCAGGACGTGGATCAGTCCCTTGATGAACTGGCCGTTGTACATGGCGCCCACGCCGGGGATGAATCCCAGGATGAAAGCCAGGGCCGGGCTTGGGCTTCCCGGAGCGGGCACACCGGGAGGTATAGTGGCGGCGGGGCCGCCGATGCCGAGCCGCGCTGAAAGGCACGGTTCGCAATAGATCAAGCCGCCTACGGAGCGAACGCAACTGGAGCACAGGCCCTTGCCGCAATTCTGGCAATAGGCCGCTACGGGCACATCTGGGTGGTTAGCGCAATTCATAACAGGCCCCCTTCCGCCTGAATGTTTTTGTCAAATACTGCAAGGTCTGCTACCTCTGTTTCTTCTGTTGTTTTAGGGTCTTGCTTTGTCGCAACTTCACTGCCGGACTGGGCCGGTTTCTCCGGCGTGGCCGAGCCCGCAAGCTGAGGCTCGCCCCACAGAGCGCCCTTGAGCGGGGCAACTTTGGTGGATGGCTCCAGCTTGCCGCCATTCTTGTGGTTGTTGCCGCTGGGGTTCGCGGGTGCCGTTTTTCGCTCGGGTGCGGCCTGCCGCATTTGTTCTGAGCGGCGCAGGTCGCGCATTCTGGACTCGACCTCATAGACCAGCCGCAGATTGTCGTAATAGCGCACCAGCGAACCCTTGGCGTCGTAAAACTGCCGGGTGAGGTTCATCTCAAGGCTTGCGGGGGTCAGGTCCGACAGACGCAGATTGGTGAGCCGCACTCCGGCGAGATTCAGCGTAAGGGCGATGGAGAAGAAGGCCATGGCGGCGGTCATCAGCATCCGCGAGTCCCACATGACGCGGCGCACCGGCAGCCCCAGGACATGAGGAGTCGCGGGAATCGCGGCTCCGCCTGCCGCAAGCGGGTGTCCGGCGACGATGGAGCCGCTGGTCTTGCCCACGATGCGCTCCACCATTCCGGCGGGAACTTCCGGCTCCGGTCCAAGGAAGCGCAGCCACTCCCGCCCCTGGCGAGCCTGCTCCAGCAGCTCCGCGCACACGGAGCATCCGGCGGCGTGCGCGTCAAAGTCCGCTCGCTGCCCGGCGGGCAGCAGCCCGTCCAGAGACTCGGTCAGCAGCAGCTCCCACTCGTCGCAGGAGAGGGAGCCGCTGCCGCCCAGCGGCCGCCTGTGCTCGAATAGATCTCTCTCTGCCATGACTACACCTGTTGTTCCTTGTTGCGTTCCAGTTGCCGCGCCAGTTCCGCCCGGCCGCGGCTGATGCGGGACTTCACAGTCCCTTCGGGGATGCGCAGAACCTGCGCGATCTCCTTGTAATCCATATCCTGCAAGTCGCGCAGAATCACGGCTTCGCGCAATTCTGGCGAAATGCGGGTGAGCGCAGTCTGCACCATTTTCGCAATCTCATTCTGTGCCGCCCGGTCGTGCTGCGTGGGGCCGTTGGCGGCGAGACGGGCGGCGATGGTCAGGTCGTCGGTATCGTCCCAGCCCGCGTCCATGGAGTCGGTGACGCGCTGCTGCCGCGTGCGGCGAAAATGATCGACGAGCAGGTTCCGCGTCAGCGTAGTGATCCAGGTCTGGAAGCTGCCGCGCGCTGTGTCGAAGGCGGTGAGATTGCCGTAGACCTTGAGGAAGACGTCCTGGGTGAGGTCCTCGGCGTCATGTGTCGAACCTGTGAAGCGATAGCACAAGGCATAGACGCGGCGATGATGCGCCTTGACCAGCTCGGTCCAGGCGCCTGAGTCGCCGTCCAGACACCGCTGCACCACGATCTGCCAATCGGCTTCCAAAGCGCGCTCCGTCCCCCGTACCCGGTCCGACGTCAATCCACCCTGCCGCGGTAGTATCGCCGGAGGACGGATTCTGGCCGTCGCGCCGGAGACTGCTCCGGTGCGGGCCATTGCCGTTTCCTTCCGGGGCCGGGAGCGCACGAGCCGGAAGCCGTCCATCTCCCACGTGATTGCCGCCGCATAGCTCATGGAAAGCTATACGCAGGGGAGTCGTCAATGGTTCCGGGGGAAGGCTACCCGTGCCGGGCCCAGAAGGCGGCGGGCGTCAGGACGGGATGCTGCTCCGCCAGAGCCAGCAGGTCCTTGTCGCCGGTAATCAGGTAATCGGCCCCGGAGGTGAGGAGCGTTGCCAAGACCTTCTGGTCCGCCGGGTCCCGAAGGCTGGGTTCTTTTTGGGAGTTTGGCTCGATGATGTCCGCGAGGAAGATCATGCTGTCGATCAGGTCCCGGATTTCGGCGGCAGTGAGCTGGATTCGGGACAGACGCGGCAGTACGCGCCTGACTTCGTCCACAATATACCGCGATAATGTGACCTCCAGCCCACCTTCACGCCACGCGGACACAATCCGCCCCGGAATGCTCGCGGGGTATGCAAGCCCCGAAACGATTACGTTCGTGTCAAGCACGACCCGCAGGCCTGCCATCAATGCGACCGCTCGCGCGCTACAGCGGCGTCGATCTCAGCTATCCCCTCTTTTTCCGGCACATCCGCAAAATCTTCAGCAATTCGCCTGCTTAGCTCATCAAAGCGATCTCGCATCCGCCGAATGCGAGCAAACAGCTCGGCATTCACCAGCGCCGCGACCGGCTTGCCATCCTTGCTAATTACCACGCTGTCATTGCGATACTGTACCTGATTCAGCATCTCGCCCAGGTTCTGGCGGAAGTTGACCGCATTGACTTCTCTGACCATTGGACCCTCCGGCCAGCCATAATGACCAATATGATTATTATAGTGCTGACCGTGGAACGGGAGCAATTTTCCGCACCCTATAATGAAAGTTTGAATATCTACCTTTGAACGGAGCTTTCCCTTGGCAGAGACCATTTACGACGTAGCCATTGTTGGCGGAGGACCCGCCGGATATACCGCCGCCATCCGCGCCGGGCAGTACGGCCTGAAAACCGCCCTGATCGAAAAAGATCCCAAGCTGGGCGGCACGTGCCTGCATGTGGGCTGCGTTCCGACCAAGTCGCTGCTGTTCAATGCCGAAATTTACGACCACCTGAAGAACGCTGAGGAGTATGGAATCGAGGGGCTGGGCGCGGGCAAGCTCAACTGGAAGAAGATTCTGGACCGCAAAACCCAGATTGTGAACAAGCACACCAAGGGACTGGACTTCCTGATGCGGAAGAACAAGGTCACGGTCATTGCCGGATTCGGCAAGCTCACGGGAGCGGCGAAGGCGGGCATCCACTCGGTCGAGGTGACGAACAACGGCAAGACGGAAACAGTGAAGGCCAAGAACGTAGTGGTGGCCACGGGGTCGAGCGCGCGCATGTTGCCGGGCGTTACGGCCGGAGGGCCGGTGCTGACGAACATCGAGATTCTGTCCATTGGCGCGATTCCGAAGTCGCTACTGGTGATCGGGGCCGGGGCGGTCGGGGTGGAGTTCGCGTCGATCTTCCGCAGCTTTGGGTCGGAGGTGACGATCATTGAGTACCTGCCGAGGGTGGTTCCGGCGGAGGACGAGGAGATTAGCAAGGAGCTGACGCGGGCCTTCAAGAAGCGCGGCATCGAGATCAACACCGGAGCCAAGGTCGAGAAGGTGGAAACGACCAAGTCGGGCGTGAAGGTCACGTTCACGGCATCGGATGGCAAGACAGTGGTGAAGGAAGCGGAGAAGGTGCTGGTCGCTGTCGGGCGCGCGCCGCGCACCGAAGGCATTGGTCTGGAGAAGACGAAGATCAAGCCGGAGCGTGGATATATCCACGTGAACGAGTTCATGCAGACCGACGAGCCGGGCGTTTACGCGGTCGGCGACATTGTGGCCGGGCTTCCGCAGCTTGCGCACGTTGGCGCGATGGAGGGCATGGTCGTGGTGGCGAAGATTGCCGGGAAATACGCGCGGCCGGTGCGGCGCAACCGCATTCCCGCCTGCACCTACACGGAGCCGCAGATTGGCAGCGTGGGGCTGACCGAAGCCGCTGCCAAGGAAAAGGGCCTACAGGTGAAGGTGGGGAAATTTCCGTTTGCCGGAAACTCGAAGGCATCGATTGTGGGCTCACATGAAGGGTTCATCAAGGTGGTGGCGGACGCGAAGTACGGAGAGATTCTGGGCGTGCATATCATCGGCCCGCAGGCGACGGAGCTTATCGCCGAGGCGGTGACGGCGCTGGAGTTGGAAGCCACGGTGGAAGAGATGATGTTCACGATCCACGCGCACCCGACGCTGTCGGAAGCAATGCTGGATGCCTTCGGGAGCGTGGAGAATATGGCGATCAATATATGAACTAGACTCTAGCCAAAGAAAGAGCCGCTCCGAGAAGCGGCTCTTTTGCTATTCATGAACCACTTTCCTAATTGAAAATTGCGCCAACTGTAGCATTGTCCGTCATAGTGAGCGTGCACTGAGTAGGAATAGCTGGATTAGTAACTACACAATTAGCTGACCAGCCACCAAATGTGGAGCCTGCTCCTGGTGTCGCCGTCAACGTCACCGAACTGCCAGATGCAAAGTTACCAATGCATCCGGCACCAGTACCACAGTTGATCACCTGCGTACCCGTACTCGGGTCAGGGGCTGTGACCGTACCTGTGGCAGCGTTATTTCCAACTTTATAGACCGTCAAGGTTGGCAACGCTGTGCCGCTTGAAGAGTTTTTTACTTCAAATGTCGCGGTGGCCCCAATTATCGAACCATCCGGATTAGTTCCGATGGCAGTAATGGTCGTGGTGCCGACGTTAAGACCCGTAGCAAGACCAGATGCATTAATCGTTGCTACTTTAGTATCGCTGGACATCCACTTGACCGTATCGGTCAGATCGGTGATCTTGTCTTGTCCTTCGAGGCTTCCAACGGCGATAAATTGACCCGTTTCATTGACGGACAATACTGTTTGAGAAGTGGGAATGATCTCGATGGAGGCCAGATTCGACGACCCTGATGATGGCGTTGTGCATCCTGATCCAGTGCTGTTAATCACATCTCCGGGTGCGCAGACAGTGACGGTGGAATGGGCCGTGATCAGCCCTGTGAATCCGTTCATGCTGGCGGTAATGTCCGTTGTACCGTAATCCACTCCGGTGGAAGTGACGAGGCCGGAAGAACTAACCGTTGCAATGCCCGGAGAACTTGATTTCCATATCACCTCACTGGTGATGTCCTGCGTCGACTTGGGGTGTTTTCCCTGGCCAAAGGTGCCAATGGCTGTCAATTGCGCCGTCAGGCCCGGCGCAAAACCAAAATACTGCTGATTCGGCGTGATGGTTATCGACTCAACGCTGGGGTTGGAACAACCGGCAAGCAACAGAGCAAAACCGAGGATAAGAGAGCCTTTGAGATAACGACGAGCAAGCATTGTATTTCTCCTGGCAGTTCAAATGGGCGGAGAGTCCTGACATCGCCCGTACAAAAAGACCCGGAAAACCGGATCACAACTTTATTACTTAGAATTATTTTCTAATCAAAGTAGCACACATTCCCGGTTTGTCCAGTGGTAAATCAAGGATGCTCCGTATTTGTAAACGGCTCCGGCCCGCTCTCAGCCAATAAGCTCGCTGGTGCAGGAGGCATAAAGGAACGTCGCGTCCGGTCCGCTGGCGGGCTTTCCGTGCTGGTCGGTAAGGAGGTACTCAAATCCGTACTCATCCAGTGCGTGTGGAATTGAGGACAGGTCGCCTGTATCCGGGTGCAGTTCCATGCAGAGGTTGTCGACGCTTGCCAGCCACTCCGGCTCTGAGAAAACCATTCGTTCATGACCTTCAATGTCCATCTTCACCAGATTGAATCGGTCGATTTCCTGCTCCCGCAGAATGGTTTGGATGGAGACGTTCTCTACGGGGACCTCCTGCTCCATGGTGGGGCTGGAGACAAACTTGCGATAGCGGGGCGCGCGCCCGGCATCGCAGTGGTTCGCCTGCAACAGCAGTTGGAAAACGGCGTCGTAGTCCATCGCCGGTTCCACGCCCACCGCGATTTCAGAACCCAGAGACATCAGCGCAAGCAGCGAAAACAGGCCGCGGTTTGCTCCCAGATCGAGGACCGCGCGCACCGGCTTTCTCAGCTTCAGGCGTCGCAGGTAGCAATCGCGGGCGTACATTTCGCGGAGATTGCCGAATGTCGGGTTGTCGTTGTGTTTGGCGAGGAGCCGGTCCACGTCCGCAAGCGGCAGCACGATCCTGGAGCCATGGAAAGAAACGGTCATATTGCGGCTCATGGCCGCATCCAGAGCCGTAAGCTTCCCGCTCTTCAGGATCGCGGGTGAAACCGCCACGCTGGCTTTTAGCGTTGAGACAAAATCGGGTCGGTCCAACACCCGCTTCAGCGCCCTGAACTCCTCAAACACTCGCAAAGCGGCATTCATTCAGCGGATCGCCCCCGATTACAAACTAATCCCGTACTACCATCCTAATGGTGTCGGGCACGATTCATGCGCATTGCCGCGACTATCATGGTGCTTGTGGCCCTGAATCGCCGGGCCGCCGGCAACCAATGGTTCTGAACCTCATTCATCTCGGCCGTGTGGATTACGGCGCGGCGCTCGACGTGCAAAAGCGGCTGGTCGAGGCGCGGCACGAGGGGCGAGTGGGCAATACGCTGCTGCTGCTGGAGCATCCGCCGGTGCTGACGCTGGGACGCAACGCGAGCCGGAGCAATATCGTTGTTTCGGATGAGTTCCTCGCCTATCGGGGCGTCGAGGTGCATGAGATCAATCGCGGGGGCGATGTGACCTACCACGGGCCGGGGCAGCTTGTGGGTTATCCCATCTTCGACCTGCGCAGTTTTGCTCCGAGACTGGGCGCGGTGGAGTTTGTCCGCAAGCTCGAAGAGGCGCTGATCCGCGCCTGCGGCGATTTCGGGATTCCCGCACAGCGAATCGCGGGACGCACCGGGGTGTGGACGCTGCCCGGCGGCTCAATAGCCGAGAAGAAGATTGCGGCCATCGGGGTCCACATCTCGCGAGGCATCACCTCGCACGGATTCGCGCTGAACGTGACGACCGATCTGCGCGACTTCGACCTGATCGTGCCGTGCGGCATCCGCGACCGGGCCGTAACGAGCATAGAAAGTGAAGCAGAACCGGGGACAGGTTCAGGCGCCGATACCGGCAGCGCCATTCATCCGGCGGCGACGATGGAGAACGCGATGCACGCGGTGGCGCGGCACTTCGGGCGAGTGTTCGAGCATCAGGTGCTGTGGCTGGAGTCGCTCAAGGATGTTGGCGTTGAGCCGTCAGTCCTTTGTCCCCCACTCAAGCAAGCTTGAGTGGGCCACCATCGCATTGCTTACACCAGCACCGGCTTGAGAATCTCGGCGCGAGTGACGGTGATGACGCTGATGTCGTCCTCCTGACCGAATTGCTGGGCGGCGTCGGCCAGGGCTGTGGCGGAGAGCAGCGCCGATTCATTTTGCGCCAGCATCTTCTCCACACGCTCGAAGCCAAAGAGGCGGCCCTCGGCGTCCATGGCCTCTGCGATGCCGTCGGAGACCAGCACCATGCGATCGCCTTCACTCAGCCGGAAGCTGGTGACGGAAAACTCCGCGTCATAATCGAGCCCCAGCGGCAGCGCGCCTTCGATGTCCACCGGTTTGCCGTTCAGATACGGAGGCAGATGTCCGGCGTTGGCCAGCTTCACTTCGCCATCGCCAGTGACGCGCATGGCCAGGCAGGTGGCGTGGGCGTCTCCTCTGCCCAGCAAACGCCGGTTCAGGGAGCGCAGCATGAATTCAGGATCGGAATTGAATTCTGCTGTACTGCGAATGGCCCCCACCAGCAGGGCAACCATCATGCCCGCCTGCAGGCCCTTGCCGGTCACGTCTCCCACGATGATCAGCATGCTGCCGTCGGACTCGTGAGGCAGGATCTGGAAGAAGTCTCCACCGACCTCGCGGGCCGGGCGGTATTCGCTTTCAATGGCATAGCCGGGGAACCAGGTGACGGCGCCGGGCAGGATGACCTGCTGGATTTCCTGCGCCTGTTTTACGTCCAGCGCCATTTGCTTCTGGCGGCGCAGGGAGAAAAGGAGGCGGCGCACCAGCAGAATGAGCATGACGCCTGCCAGCACGAGCATGGAAATCTGCGCCAGCGAGATGCGTCCGCCGAAGGGGAACCACATGACGCGGACATGCAGGACGGAGAGTTCAGTCTGGAACTGGGAGACCGCGGCGAGGATGACGGCGGGCAGTGCGAGCCAGCCTTCGCGCCCCTGCTCGCGAACGCCCCAGACGACGATCATGACCAGCACGGGCATAAAGAGAATGCGAGTGCCCAGCGAGGCCATGTGGAACGCGGCGTTTAGGGATGGCGGGATGACGTTGAAGAAAAGATTTTCTCCGAGCAGGTCGCAGACCATATAGAGTACGGTGAGGACGGCGATGAGCGTCGGCATCCATGAGGGTCGCTGGAGCCGGAACCATTTCCACCACACCATCACCCATCCGCCCAGGACCAGCGGGATCGCGAACACGTCAGTGACTACGGAGGCAGTAGTGATGCTTTGCAGTTGCGTCCAGGCGATGATGCAGGTGTAGACGGACGTGAGTGTGGTCAGAAGGAAAACAGCGGTCAGCCAGCGGTACACGTGGTCTGAACGGTCGAAGAAGAGGAGGCTGACGGCCATGACGGCCAGCAGGAAAAACAAGGCCGCTTCCACGGCCCCGGAAAGGTAGACGCGGTCCAGACGCACCACCGCCAACTCATAGGTAGCGGCAATCGCGTCCGCCTGCCCCAGAAGGGGAGCATTATGGAAGCCACCGGCATCCGGCGCGGATTGCAGATCAGTGGGCATCATCCATACACGAAATGCGAGCGACAGAGTTTGCGCCCCCGTTCCGGTTGACTGCGGCAATTGGAACATCGCGGGCTGGCTATAGTAGGTCACGGGAGTTTTACCGGCGGGAAACTTGCCGAAGCTGCCCACCAACTGGCCGTTGGCGAAGGCCTGAAACGCGTCATCGACGTTGCCGGCGACGGTCAGCGCCAGACGCTGGCCGGGCTGCGCATTCACCTTCACGCGGATGCGATACCACGCATAGCCCCAGTAGCCGGGATGGCCCTTGGCGGTCCAGCCGGGAACGTAGCCCTGCCATCCGGTAATGGGATCAAAAGACGTGGTCGTTGGAGAAAGCGTCACGGTCTCCCATGAGGAGTCGTCGAAGTTGGAACCGGCCCATTGAGGGTTGTCGCCGATGTGGAATTTCCATGGGCCATAGAGGGGAACGACCGACTGGCCAACGGTGACGTGGCTCATGGGCGCGGGCGCCGGCTGAGGCTGCGCGTGCAGGGCAACACAGGAGAGCATCAGGAGGAGAAGGAGCGGAACTGTCTTTTTCATGCCAAGGCCTCTTCCAGGACCGCAGTGCGGGTAATTGAAACGATGGAGATGTCGTCGTGCTGGCCGAATTTCTGGGCGGCGGAGGCGATCTCCGCCGCGCTGATGGGCCCGGCCAGCAGGGCCTGAATGCGATCAAAGCCGAAGAGC
>DASTXK010000067.1:0-9326 GCA_035765555.1 Acidobacteriaceae bacterium | reverse complement strand
CTGCTTTTGCGAGAGCTTGTCAAAGGGCTTCTTCAGGTCGATCTTGTATTTCTCCGCGGCGAGGCGGGTAAGCCGGATAAGGTATTGCGACGCCGACCCAGGGCCGAGCGCCCCTTCAAACAGCGGCTTCGACCAGTCGTTAATGATCTTGGCAGGGTCAAAGTCGTAGATGCTGCCCAGGCCGTGGCAATTGGGGCAGGCCCCGTAGGCGCTGTTGAAGGAGAAGCTGCGCGGCTCCAGCTTGGGTATATCGAGTCCGCAATCGGGGCAGGCCATCGACGAGGAGTAAAGCTGCTCGTCCTGCTGCGTGGCCACCAGCACCAGTCCGTTGGCCATTTGAAGCGCCTTGGCGACCGAGGACTCAAGGGACTTTTCAATGCCGGGCTTGAGCAGCGCGCGGTATACCACGGCCTCAATTGTGTGGTTCTTGCGCTTGTCCAGGTTGATCGGTTCAGACAGGTCGCGGATTTCTCCGTCCACCCGCGCGCGGAAGCCCTGCTGATCGAGCTTGTCGAGCAGGTCGCGGAACTCGCCCTTGCGTCCGCGAACCACGGGCGCATAAATGGTCACGCGCTCGCCGGGGCCGACCGCGAGGATGCGCTCCACGATCTGCTCAGCGGACTGGCGGGAAATCTGGCGTCCGCAATTGGGGCAGTGCGGCGTGCCCACGGAGGCGTAGAGCAGGCGCAGGTAGTCGTAGATTTCCGTAATCGTCCCGACCGTGGAACGCGGGCTGCGGCTGGTCGTTTTCTGCTCAATCGAGATGGCGGGGCTGAGTCCCTCAATCGAGTCCACGTCCGGCCGCTCCACCTGGTCTAAGAATTGCCGCGCGTATGCCGATAGAGTCTCCACATAGCGGCGCTGGCCCTCGGCGTAAATGGTGTCAAAGGCGAGAGATGACTTGCCGGAGCCGGAGAGTCCTGTGACGACCGTGAGGGTGTTGCGCGGAATATGGACGCTGATGTCGCGAAGATTATGCTGACGCGCGCCGCGCACGGTGATGTGGGTGATGGACATTAATATTGGTGAAGAATCACGAGCAATGGCTGGAACGTCGGGTGCAAGTCTATGAGAGTGCCGGACGAGCGGGCGCAATCCTCTACCCGTATCTTATTAGGCAATAGAAATGCGGGTCAACGCGCGAAATTGGCTTTTGCCGCGTGCACATTGGTGGCATCGTAGAAAAGGCGGGATTATCCCGAAGGTTTAGAGAGACATTAATGCAGGATGCGATGAATTTGTTGATGTTGGTTTGCGCGAGCTTGGCCGCCATGGCTTTTGGGGTTCTGGCGGCATACGGAATCTGCCGCGCCGCATTCGCAGCCCTGCGCATCCACGCGCGCTCGGTCGCCGGAACGGCGATCAGCGTGCAGCGCTCAGCGGTCAGCCTTCAGAAATAGGGCACAGGGTCCAGAAGAAACGGCAGCGAGAGTGCTGGCCCAGAGACTGGTCAGGCAAAGCTTAGAAAATCCCTCGGGGTTTAAAGCCCCACCACCTCTTGGTGCTTGAGAGGATGAGAACAGCAATGCGGTGGAATGCAGGAGCGCTCAGGATCGCAATCGTCCCGCTGATCGTGGGAACTTTCGCCTGGGGTTGGTTTGCCAACGCTCAAGCAGGTGGGAACCCGAGCTGGTCATCGAAGCTCAACCTTAAAAGTTTAAAAGATGTTCGTAATCGGATGCGTGTACCACTATCAAACGAAGATCAGCCGCAAGTGCCCTTGAAAGTAACCTTGACGAACGGAAAAGTGTCACGTGTTATTAACAATTGCGAAGATTACTTAAACGCGGTGACCGCCGGGTATTACGCAGCAGATAATTTCGCAAATAAAGAATCTGGTTCTTTTATAAGCCGGTGCTATGTCCTTCGAGACCTGCAACATGTACATGCAATTGCCTCCGGTGGCACATATGAATGGTCTCGTGATTCTTTAAGCCAGCTTCCACCGCTGCTGGTGGTAGGTTCACGGGAGGTGACCGGTGCCGCCGAGCAGGCCGAAAAGCGCGGCGAGAGTTGGCAGCAATTCGACCCGGCTTTAA
The DNA here is from genome assembly GCA_035765555.1 of Acidobacteriaceae bacterium. Taxonomy (GTDB): domain Bacteria; phylum Acidobacteriota; class Terriglobia; order Terriglobales; family Acidobacteriaceae; genus Silvibacterium. The sequence continues at coordinate 7,287 of DASTXK010000067.1, read as the reverse complement.
AAGTGACGAGTGTTACTCGGGATGAACTAGAAGCAGATGATGGACGCGATTCCTATTCGTTGCATATTTTGGCGCGTGGCAACTTCACTGGTGGCGGCGTTGAGGATATCGCAGTATACGGCTGTGCCGTGGGAGATCAAAGTACTTGGTTCCAATGTAAGTACTTCGTATTATCGCTCACCAATCAGGGAAAGCTCGCCAGGCAAACTGAAAGTTCGGCGCCTTATGCTCTAAAACCTCAGATTCCGCATGACGAGTGAATCGACCATTGCTTAGTTTATGCGGCGACGGGGTAAACCACAGGGGCTAAAGGCAAGCTGTAAAGCAATGTCCTAAATACAGAATTTGGATTTTTCAGCAAACTGCGGCCAGCGAGAGTGCTGGCCGTTTTTATTGTTGGGTGCCGTCTTATTCTGAACGCTGAGCGCCGACCGCTGAACGCTGTCCTACTGCGGCGGCTGTTGCTGCTGGTGCATTCGTTGCAGTTCCTGGAGAATCTGCTGAGGGGTCCGCACGCGATTCCCGTTGGGAGGAATCTGGGACGCATTTGGCGCCTCCGGTTCTTCCACTTCCTGAGGCTGGTCCGAATACTGCGGCCCCTGGTCGTCGTTTTCCGCAGGCCCGCTGTCTTCGTAGTTTTCGGGATTATTTTCCTCATCGGTCTGGGCGGCGTGAGGTGCCGGGCGTGGGACCCCTCCAGTGCGGGCCGAAAGCGTAAGCTCGCGCGGGGTCCCGGCGGGCGTAACGCCCAGCATCATGATGTTGTATCCGGAGCCGGCCAGCAGGTCGTAGAGCACCTCGCGCGGCGCTCCGGGACCGTACTTGCCAAAGACCCGCTGTCCGGCGTTGGGATACGGGCCCACGATCTTCATGCCTCCGGCCTTCGCGATTTGCCCAAGAATGCTGGAGAGGCTGGAATTGGTGGCCTCGATCGTCAGCTTTCCGGAAGCGAGAGTGACCTTGGCCGGTTCGGCGGGCGTATTAAGTATGGAGTAGGGAACGGGCTTCGCCGGCGCTGGAGGCGTATGGGCAACGGGAACCGCGGGCGAAGGTTTGGCCGCTGGCGGCGCGGGCCGGGGCTGAGGCGCCGGAGTGCGGCGGTATTCCGGTCTGGGCTCCGCGTTCGGCGTCGGATTAGGCGCGACGTTCGCGGGCTGCGGCGGCCCATTCTCCACGGTCATGGGAGGCATGGGGTAGGGGTTTTGCGGCGTCGGCCTTTGGATCTGGGCAAAGGCGCAGACCGAGAGCGAAGCACAGGCGAGCGCGGGGAAAAGTCGAAAACCGAAATGGCGATTCAGCAACATTGACGCAATCGGCGGGGCGAGGTGGACACCGCCTCTATGTACTAGACTAGCAGTGGTTTCGATTCGCTCACGCTGATTCGCTGAATCAGCATCGAAATTGCTATGCGACTGTCGTGGTTGAGTTTCGCTGTGTGCGCCGCGCTGTGCCTTCCGGCCGGGGCGTGGGCTGTTTCCTGCACAACGCAGAGCCAGATGACGCAGGCCGACCGCGCCATGTATGAACAGGTGGCGCGGACTCTGGGCCAGCAGATTCAGGCCGGAAACGTGGCGGCGGTGCGCGGCAACACCATCGCGGCGGTGGCGGCGCGCTTTGGACCGATAGCGGCGACCATTGAGCGGACCGCTCCGGAGATCCAGAAAGCCACCCTGACTGTACACGCGCTCTACGGGCTGAAGGCGACGGACGTCGCGGCGGGCTCGGGGACCACGGAATTTTTCTGCGCCGTGCCAAACTCCTCCCTGGTCGTTACCATAACGATTCCGCAACTGCCGCCGGGAGACTACGCGATTGCTGTGCTGCACGCGACGGGTGCGCCCAGTCCGCAGCAGATTACGCTGATCTTGCAGAATGAGCCGGCGTCGTCGTCGCAGTGGAAGCTCGCCGGGCTGTATGTTCGTCCGCTAACCGAAACGGGGCACGACGGAGTGTGGTTCTGGAAGCAGGCGCGGCAGTTCGCGGCGAAAAAGCAGAACTGGAACGCCTGGTTTTATTACCGAACGGCGGAGTTCCTGCTGAATCCGGCGGACTTCTTCTCCAGCCCAAATTTGCAAAAGCTTCAAAAAGAGACAGACGCGGTGAAGCCCGCGGATCTGCCCGGGAAGACTCCGCTCACATTGCAGGTGAACGGGCAGCCCTTGGAAATCACCGCAATGCGGGCGGACGTGTTCCAGAACTCGCTTGATCTTGTGATCGATTACAATGCCAAGGGTGTTTCCGGACCGGTGGAGACCCGCACCCAAATTGTGGAGTTGATGAAGGCGCTGCTGGCGAAGTACCCGGAGTTGCGGACAGGATTCCACGGGCTGTGGGTCTACGCGCATTATCAGCAGGGCGGGTCGTTCGCCATTGAGCTGCCGATGGAACAAATTCAATAAGCAACAGTTGCGAAAACACGACGCAGATATTTGTGAAAGGGAAGTAGCTGTCCGTATGCCAAACCTGATGGAAAAGACGCTGAGCCAGACGATCAGCGAGCGCCGCACCACGCCGAGCTTTGACGAGCGACCGATTCCCGACGAGGACCTGAAGAAGATTCTTGAGGCGGGCTTGCAGGCGCCCAGCGGCTTCAACATGCAGCCGTGGCGGTTTGTGGTGGTCCGCTCAGAGGAGCAGAAGAAGAAGCTGCGCCTGGCCAGTTTCAATCAGGCGAATGTGGAAGAGGCGGCGGCCGTGATCGTGGCCTGCGCCGACTCCGAAGGCTGGCGTCACGGCGATTTGGAAGAGATGCTGCGGCTGGGCCGCGAAGGCGGCATGCCGGAAACCTACGCCGCGCAGGCCCAGGTGAATATCCCGAATTATCTGGCGAACCATCCTGACCTGACCGCGTGGCTGTTTAAGCAGACCATGGTCGCCTTCACCTATATGATGCTGATGGCCGAAGCGCTGGGCTATGACACGGCCGCAACGGAAGGCTTTGACGAGGACAAGATTCGCGAGACCCTGAAGCTGCCGTTGAGCTATCGTGTGCCCGCGCTGCTTTGCATGGGACACCTGCGCGGCGACGACAACTTCAACAGCGGCAGGTTCAGCATGGCACGCACCGTCTTCGATGACGAGTACGGCAAGCCCATCAAGCTGTGACCTCACGCGAATATCCCGAGCGGCCATGGGTGGGAGTAGGCGCGCTCATCTTCCGCGAAGGCCGCGTGCTGCTGGTTCGGCGCGGCCACGCTCCTTCGCTTGGCGAGTGGTCCATTCCCGGAGGCGCTCTGGAACTGGGCGAAACGCTCGCCGAAGGCGTGAAGCGTGAGGTGAGGGAAGAGACGGGGCTGGAAGTGGAGCCGGTCGCGACCGTCGATGTGGTTGACCGCATCGCCCGCGACGAAACCGGGCGAGTGCAGTTCCATTATGTTCTGGTGGATTTTCTTTGCCGCGTGACGGGCGGCTCAGAGGCATTCGCGGACGATGCGGTTGGCCTGCGCTGGGCGGCAATGGATGATCTGGAGGAGGCCGCTCCGTTCACGCGGGAAGTGATCGCGAAGGCCAGAAATATGGCGGAAAACTACGCTCCGCCCTTCCACTCATAGGCCCCGGCCTGCGGAAGTCCAATGTGGGCCAGCACGCGGGCCACGAATTGCCGGGCCATTTCGGTTGAATCGACCGGCTGGTTGTAGAAGGCGGGAATGACAGGAAAAATCGTCGCTCCGGCGTCGGCTGCCAGCGTCATGTTGCGCAAATGAATTTTGTTGAAGGGCGTATCGCGTACGCAGAGCACGAGCGGGCGGCGCTCCTTTAGGCAGACATCGGCGGCGCGCTCGATGAGGTTTTGCGACAGCCCATTGGCAATTCCGGCCAGCGTTCCCATGCTGCACGGCAGCACAATCATCCCGTTTGAGGGATAGCTTCCGCTGGCCACGCACGCGCCGACATCAGACTCATCGAGCTGCCGAATTTTTTCCGAGCGCGCGCCCAAAAGCTTTTCCACCAGCTCGCCGCGTCCGCTGATTTGCAACTCTTCGGCAAGCACCCGCAGGGAATTGTCCGATGGAATAAAGTTGACGCGCTCGACGCGCGCGTCGGCTTCGACGGCCTGAAGCAGTAGCCGTCCAAAGATGGCCCCGCTGGCTCCAGTCATGGCGACGGTGAGGTTCATAGGCTCAAGCGCCATTCTCTCATTGCCCGCGCGCTCAGGCCACAATTCGCTATGTATTGCCGGGCTTGGAACCCCGTCGCGCTCAGTACAGGTGGAAGTTCACCTGGATCACCATCTGCACGGCCACGGGATGCCCCTGATACATGGCCGGGCTGAACCGATATTGCTCCACCGCTTCCACGGCCTTCTGGTCAAGCCCCATGCCCAAATGCTTCACCACATGCACGTCCTGCGGATTTCCGCGGCTGTCCACAATCAGTTGAATGGAGACCGCGCCTTCGTGATGTGCCCGCCGGGCCGCATCGGTGAAGTCCGGATCAACCGAGTGGATCAGCTTCGGCGCGGACACGCCGCCGCCCACGCTCATTACGCCGCCGCCGTAGCCGCCGCCGCTGCCCATACCCACGCCCGCGCCGCTGCCCGCGCCAATTCCGCCGCCGCCGCCCATTCCAAAGCCCGACCCCGATCCGCTGCCTTGCGACGCCACTGCGATCTGCTGCGACTGCGGCATGCCCAGGTTCGGCATCTGCCGGTTATCAGGAATCTTCACCTCCTGCGGCATCTTCACCGCGGGCTCAACGGCCAGCTTGGGATGGTCCACCACCAGCAGTTGCGGCGGAGTCACCGGCTGCTTCTCGACTTTCGGCAACCGGCCTTTCACCGGCTCAACAATGTTGTGCGTGCCGCCGCCGCCTCCTCCGCCCATCGGCTTCGGCGTTGGTTTGGTAATTGGGATGAATGGCTCAATCAGCGTCGGCACCACCTTGGCCGGAGGCGCGACGACCGGACGATGCGGCAGCATCGCCGCCCACACAATCAGTCCAAGGATCGTCGCATGGGCCAGGAACGCGACGAAGGTCGAAGTCTTGCTCCGCTTGAACCGCATCGGGTCGCCGACGCGCACCGGACGCGACGTCAGCACCAGCGGCGGCTGCTTCTCCGGGAAAAACGTATCCCGCACGTTCTCTATCACGCGCTTCAGCAGCGACTCGTCCGGCACAGGCTCGGCCACCAGCAGTGGCTTCGAGATCAATCGCAGTCGCGAGGGAATCACCTTTTGCAGGCCGTTCTCCGCATAAAACTGCTCTTCGTTCTGCTCCAGATCGGGTGTCGTATATGCCAAGTTGCCCATAACCTTTCCTGTGGCCCTAACTACCAGATGCCTTTGTCGCTCCCGGTGATTTTTTGTCCCACCGCGGCTGCTGTTGCCAACCATGGCAGAAGCGTTAATCGTGCGCTGTTCTGCAGTTCTCCCTTGCGAATCATGCCGCTCAACTGCAATCCGTACAGGCTCGCCGACTGCGGCATAATCGGCACCCTGATAAAGCTGTCGCGGAAGAAAATTTCACTTCCGCCGAACCGTGCCGCCGCTCTCACGCCATGCGGAAGCCCCAGTCCCGTCCCGCGATACCACTCCGCGTAGTCCGACACAATCGCCATAAAGGTGGCTACGCCTTCCCAAATTCCGGCCTTGCGTGCCGAGCGTTCCAGGTCGTCGTAGTCCACTCCATCCGCATCGCACAACTCCACTGTGTCCACAATGTCGCAGAGCCGGAAGAAGAAGTGCCGGTACATCCGCTGCAGCGTCGAAATCATCAGCCGGTCCGAGGCGCCCGTTATCGTGAACCAATGCTCGCCGCGATTCACCCTTTGCGCCCTCGCCGGCAGCGCCGCCGCAATCGAAGCCTGCTCGCCCGTCTGCCCCAGCCTTCCCACATGGCACTCAATCAGCTCCGGCATTCCCGGAACCACAAAATTCCATTTGCCGGCCAGGCGGTCGCCCCAGCTTCGCTCCGCTGTTTCCGCGCCAAACTTTTCCTTCATCAGCGCCAGCACTTGCTCCGGCCGCGCCGTAGTAAACAAATCCAGATCGCTGCCAAGGTCCGGCCAGTGGTCCAGCGATTTAATTACCGTTACGTCGTATCCCGCTTCTTTGAAGCCCGTGCAAATCCGCTCCAGAATTGACACGGCGTTTTCAATCCGCGCCAACTCCGCCGCTCGTGCATTCGCCGCTCGCTCGCCAACATCATCGTTGCGCTTGGCCAGCAGGCCCAGCGCCCGCACCGTCACATGGTTCAGGTCCGCCAGTTCCAGCAGTTCGTCAAACTTCTCTGCTTTCATCTCCTGCGCGTCCCGCGTTCTTCCGCGTCCCGGCAACAAAAGACGCGACAGCGCGTCCATGGAATACCCGCCCATCGGCGCGTTTGCAATCTGGTTCATTCGTCAGTGTCCTCTCACTTCAATGTTGTGGATTCGGATTCTGTTGATTCGGCTGCGGGGCCTGTTGGTTGCTCGTACCTGGCCCGCGGGGAATCAACTCAATCGGCCCGGTCTCCTGTCGACGCTCCTGGTGATACCGCGCCAGCTCGCGATCAATCGCATGGTCGCTCTCCGCCGCCACCGTGAACAGCGGCTGTCCCTCGGCCAGCGAACGTGTCGCCAGCCCCACAGGCGTACTCGCGCTGCCTGACTGCCGCGCCCTCGTATAGAAAAATTGCGCCGTCTCAACGTCGCCGTTCCGTTCAGAAACATAGCCGGCGTTGTTCAGCGTGAAGGCGTCATTCGGGTCCAACCTGTAGGCCTCAAGAAAATCCTTCTTCGCCGTCTCCCAATCATTGCGGTTCGCCGCCACCACTCCGCGATACGTCAGCATCATGGCCTGGGTCTGGCTGGGACTCATCCCCTGCATCTTTTCCCGCAGACGCTGCGCGCTGTCCGCCGCAATTTCGCTCACCGGCTTGCCGCGCCACGCTCTTCGCTGCGTCACTACAATCCGCTCATCGGACCCTGTCGCCGACGCCTGCTCGTAATGCTTCAGCGCGTCCTGCAAATCTCCTGTTGCTTCCTCGGCCACAGCCAGATTATTCAGTGTGAAGGGATCCCGGGGATTCAACGCCAGCGCCTTCGTGAGCAGCCGCTGCGCCTCAAAGTTGCGGTTCTGCGACAGCAGCTCCACAGCCTCCACATTCATCAGGTTTCCCTGCATCAGCTTGTCATTCACGTTGTTCAGCGCATCGAGCATCGGCTTGCCTTCCAGCTTCTTCGCGCTGCTCATGTCCACCACCGCCGTGCAGCCCTGCTTGGCCGCCATGGCGTAAAACTTCTGCGCCTCGTCCAGGTTGCCCCGCATCTCCGAGACGTACCCAAGGTTGTTCAGTGTGAATGGGTCC
>DASTXK010000066.1:0-2816 GCA_035765555.1 Acidobacteriaceae bacterium | reverse complement strand
GGAAAGAAAATCCTGGAGCCAGTGGATGGAGTCGAGGTCGAGGTGGTTGGTAGGCTCGTCGAGCAGCAGGGCCTGCGGCTTTCCGAAGAGCGCCTGCGCGAGCAGCACGCGGACCTTCTGGCCGCCCTGAAGCTCGCTCATCTTGCGCTCGTGAAGTTCGTCGGGAATGTCGAGGCCCTGAAGCAGAATGGCGGCGTCTGATTCGGCGGTGTAGCCGTCCTCTTCGCCCACGATGCCTTCAAGCTCGCCGAGACGCATTCCGTCCTCATCGGTAAGTTCGGCTTTGGAGTAGATGGCGTCGCGCTCTTCGAGCGCGGACCAGAGGGGCTTGTTGCCCATGACGACGGTATCGATGACGCGATAGGCGTCGAAGGCGAACTGGTCCTGGCTGAGAACGCCCATCTTTTTGGGGCGGACCACGTCGCCCTTCTGCGCGTCCAGCTCGCCGGTGAGGACCTTCATGAAGGTGGATTTGCCGGCGCCGTTAGGGCCGGTGAGTCCGTAGCGGCGGCCCGCGATGAAGGTGACGGTCACGTCTTCAAACAAAATTTTTGCGCCGTAGCGCATGCTTACGTTGCTGACAGAAATCATGGTGGTCCTGAGGTATTGAGTTGGGGGGCCGCATGGCGGCGGAAGAGAACTGCCTCTATTTATTGTAACGGGGGATCTTAGCTATCGAATGAACAGCAGGATGATCTGGTTGGTGGCGAATGCGGCGACATAGGCCAGCACGCTCATGTAGGTGAACTGGATGGCCGGCCACTTCCAGCTATTGGTTTCGCGCTTCACGATGGCGAGCGTCGAAGTGCATTGCATGGCGAAGGCGAAGAAGACGACCAGGGCCATGGCTCCGGCGAGTGTGAGGTCATGGCGCAGGGCGGCTTGCAGGCCGAGCGACTGCGTGGCCGGGTCGGCCCCATAGAGCGTGCCGAGCGTGCCGACGATGACTTCGCGCGCGACGACAGAACTGAGCAGGCCGATGCCGATTTTCCAGTTGAAGCCGAGCGGGCGAATGATTGGCTCAATGGCGTGGCCAAGGCGTCCGATGAGACTCTGCGGCAGGTCGGTGTGGAAGGGCACATGGCTGAAGATCCAGATGGCCACGGTGACGCAGAGAATGATGGTCCCGGCCTGCTTGAGGAAGACCTTGCCGCGCTCGGCGACACGCAGGCTGAGTGAGCGCACGGTGGGCAGGCGGTACTGCGGAAGTTCCAGAATGAAGGGCGCGGAGGCGGTCCTGAGGATGGAAGATTTGAGCAGCCACGCCGTTCCAAAGGCGGCGAGGAAACCGAGCAGATAGAGCGAGAGCATGACAGCGGCTTGCAATCCGAAGAAGCCGCCGAGGATGTGTTTGTTGGGCACGAAGGCCGCGATCATGAGCAGATAAATGGGCAGGCGCGCGGAGCAGGTCATGAACGGCGCGACGAGGATGGTGGCGAAGCGGTCGCGCTTGTTCTCAATAGTGCGCGTGGCCATGATGGCGGGGACGGCGCAGGCGTAGGCGGAAAGCAGCGGGATGAATGCCTTGCCGTTGAGTCCAATAGAGCGCATGGCGCGGTCGGAGATAAGCGCGGCGCGGGCCAGGTAGCCGGAGTCTTCGAGGACTCCGATGAAGAGGAAGAGCAGGAGAATCTGCGGCAGAAAGACGAGGACGGAAGCGACGCCCTTCCAGATGCCGTCGATAAGAAGCGATTCGATCCAGCCACTGCCGAGCAGGGCGCCGACCTTGTCTCCGCCGGCGTTCAGGATGGCTCCGAATCCGTCGCTCAAAGGCTGGCCTATGGTGAAGACGACCTGGAAGACGGCGATGACAACGATGAGGAAGAAGAGCGGGCCCCAGATGCGGTGCAGCAGGATGCCGTCGAGTTTGCGGGTCCACTCGGAAGAGAGCGGAGCCTTGTATTTCGTCCGGGTGCTGATGCCGGTGGCCCACTGGCGATAGGAGCGGGCGTTGCCGAGGACGGGCAGCTCCAGCCGCGTGGTGGGGCTGGCCAGAGGGGTGTGGCTTTTGCTGTCGAGAAAATGCGTAATGGAGTCGAGCCCGGTGCCGCGCGTGGCGCTGATTTTCGCGACGGGAACGCCGAGTTCCTTAGCGAGGGCCAGGGTGTCGGCCTCGCCGCCGCGGGTTTCCATCAGGTCGCTCATGTTGAGCAGCACGAGCGTGGGCAGGCCGAGCGCGAGGACGGGCGCGGCCAGCATCAATTGGCGGCGCAGGTGCAGCGAGTCGAGAACGAGCAGAATCGCGTCGGGCGCGGGCGTGCCGGGCATCGCTCCGTGAAGCACATCGACGGCGACGCGGGCGTCCTCAGAGTAGGAATCGAGGCTGTAGATGCCGGGCAGATCGATCAGGACAAGGTCGCTGCGTCCTATGCCGCTGAGCTTGCCGAAGTGCTGCTCGACCGTGACGCCGGGATAGTTGGCGACCTTCTGGCGAAGTCCCGTGAGGCGATTGAAGAGCGTGGACTTGCCGGAGTTGGGCGGGCCGACAAGAGCGACGGTGCGGATTTTTCCGGGCGCGCGCGGTGCTGGTGTGATGGAGTCGAGGACCGCGACGCCGGTTCCGGTGGAGCAGCAATCGTTCATTGCGGGCCTTCCGGCTGTGGCGCGACACGAATGAAGCGGGCGGTCTCGCGGCGCAGGGCTATTTCGAATCCGTCAATGGAGTAGACGGTGGGGTCGCCGGCGGGTGCGCGGCGGACGACAACAACGCGCGCTTCTGGAGCAAAGCCCATGTGCATCAGGTGGTGTCCAATCTCGTCGGGCAGATCGAGCGACTCAACGACCGCCGTTGCGCCTACCCTCAGTTCGCTCAATGC
>DASTXK010000065.1:0-4236 GCA_035765555.1 Acidobacteriaceae bacterium | reverse complement strand
CGAATTTCCCTGTCAAGTCCGGCGGCTCTTCAGCGAGACGAATCCTCCGGCTGGGTAATCAGGTGATAACCGTGCCGGAGCTTCTCCTGCTGCTCGCGCAGGCTGGTGGCCAGCGACGACTCGCGCGCCGCGTCCGTCTTGCGCCCGAGCCGGGCAAGCGTCAGCGCGTAGGACTGGTGCGCTTCAACATAATCCGGAGCGTACTGCACCGCCTTGCTCAAATACTTCTCCGCTTCGGCATAGTTTTTGGCGCGATACGCCAGAACGCCCATGCCCGTGAGCGCGCCTCCATGCCGGGGATCGGAAGACAGGACCTTCTGAAATTCGGCGGCGGCTTCCTTGTCCTCATGCATCTGGAGGGCGATTTCGCCGAGTTCGTAATACGACTCGGTCTGGCGCGGCTTCAGGGCGATGGAGCGCTCCAGTTCCGCCTTGGCTTCATCATTTCGCACCAGCATGCGCAGCAGGTGGCCAAGCCCGTAATGCGCGCTCGCATCATCAGGACGCATCTTGAGATACGCGCGGAAATGTGCCTCCGCGTCGCTCATCTTCTGCTCATCCAACTCCACGCGGGCCAGCGCGTAAAGGGCCTTGGAATCATTCGGAGCCATCGCGTGCGCCTGCGCCAGGGCCTTATCGGCATCCTGATAAAGCTGCATCGCGTCAGCCTGAACGCCAAAATCAGTGAGCAGCTCCAGCGAATCCGGAACCAGCTTGCGCGCCCGCATCAGCGTGCTCAGCGCCCCGTTGTTGTCGCCCACATTGCGGTCGGCGAGCGCCGAGGCGACGGCCGCCTTCACCTCGCCGTCGCGGGCCGCGGACGAGTGCGGATCAATCGCCAGCGCCGATGCGAACGACCGCATCGCGTCATCGCTGAGCCGCTGCCGCATCTGCACTTTGCCGAGTTCGATCAAGACCGCCGCGTCGCCGGGATTCCGCCGCGCATACTCCTCAAGCAATTGGTTGGCGTCTTCCAGCCGGTTCGCGGCTTCGAGCTGGCGGGCGCGCGGCAAAACCGATGCTTCCTGCGCAATTAGGCAGGTTCCGGCGGTCAGCAATCCAGCCAACAACACGCCGAGGACACGGACCATCACGCCACTACCTATCTGGCCCTGGCCGCCGCCGAGACCGCCGAGTTCGCATGGTTCAGCTTGAGAAAATCCTGCACGTTCCTCGCGCTGGCCTGGTCCGATTGCTGTTTCAGCGCCTGATATTTTGCCACCGCCTCCAGCGCCTTCTGCTTCTGGCCGAGACGCCGGTAGATGTGCGACAGCTCATACCAGGAACGCAGCCGTATTTCGCCATCCAGATTCGTCGCGCGCGTGAACTCGTCCACCGCCTCGCTGTATTTGCCCTGCGCAGCCAGCACCCGGCCAAGATAATAGTCGGCCTGCGAGGGGGTGTTGTAGAGCTTGACGACCTTTTCCAGAAGCGGAAACGCCTCCTGCGTCTGCCCGTTCTCCACCTGCGAACTCGCGAGGTTGTACATCGCGATGGGGCTTCCGGGCGTAAGCTTCAACTGCTCGGCAAACGCCTTGGCAGCAAGATCATTCTCATTCAGCGCGCGATACTCCCACCCCAGTGCTTCATAAAGCGCGGCCTGTCGAGGCGCCAGTTTGATGGCGGCCTGGTATTCGTCAATGGCATGCTGATGATCGCGCGCCTGGGAATCGATCACGGCGTTCAACTGATGCAGCCGCCACGACGTGGGATCGAGTTTGTAGATCTGGCCATAGCTCTGCTTGGCCACGGCCAGATGCGCCTGCACGCGGTAATCCAAAACATTTTCGTCCGTCGGGGCAAGCTCGGCGGCGCGGTCAAGCGGCCCGGTCGCCTTCTCCGGATGACCGGTGTTCAGCTCGATAATGCCCAGCCAGGTGTAGGCCTGCTCATTTTTCGGGTCCTGCTGGATGGCCTGCTGAAGGTCGGCTATGGCCTCATCGGGGTGGCTGCTTTGGTATTCGGCGATACCGAGGAAGAGGTGCGCGCCCGGCGCATTCGGATCGATTTCCAGAGCTTTGCGAATATTCGTCATCGCATCCGCCACCTTGCCCTGCTTGAGTTCGGCCAGGCCCATATCGAGCCATGCGGGGGCGGCTTCAGGATCGGCCACCGTGGCTTTGCGGAAAAAGCCCTCGGCGGCGGCGGCATCGCCGGCGTGCATGGCCTGCGCGCCCTGGCGGAGCAGTGTCCCGACCTGCCCTGAATCGCCGCTCTGGGCAAAGGCCGCAATCGCGAGGCAGGGCAGCAGGAACAGCAGGATGACGTTGAATCGGATGGTCCGCAGCCGCATGGGCATTGTTTTTTACCTACGCCGCATATTGTACCTTTTGCCGGCCCCCTCTCAGCGCTGGGCGCGAGGTCGAGGAACAGCGCTATCTTTCTCCGTCCCCCAGACACTTGTTCAGTCCACATCCAAGGGGCGTCCCAGCGTGGGTGCCCCTTCCGGTCCCCGATGGGAACGCGATTCCCAATGTCACTCCATCAAGGTCCATTCATTTCAAGCGATCTACCCGCTCTGACGTGCGCGCATCCTAGACTGCGATGCCCAGTTCTTCCGCGGTTTCCTCAATCGCGAAGCGCAATGCCACGCGCAGCCGAATCGCCGTGATCTATGGCGCGCTGGCGGTCCTCAACGTTGCGGCGTGGGGGTGGGCATTGGCCGCGTTTCGCGGCTACCCGGTTCTGCTGGGGACGGCATTTCTGGCCTACAGTTTCGGACTGCGGCACGCTGTGGACGCGGACCATATCGCCGCGATCGATAACGTCACGCGAAAACTGATGCACGAGGGCAAGCGTCCGGTCGCGGCGGGGTTTCTCTTCTCATTGGGCCACTCGACAGTTGTGGTGCTGGGGGCGATTGCCATCTCCGGGGCCGCGCTCGCTTTACAGCGCCACATAAGCGCAGCAAGAGAAATTGGAGGCTTGATCGGCACGCTGGTGTCCGCTCTGTTCCTGTTCGCCATTGCGGGCGTGAATCTGGTGATCCTCAGATCGATCTGGCGTGTCTTCGTGCGCGTGCGGCGCGGCGGGCGTTCCAGTGAGGAAGATCTGGACCCGCTGCTCAACAATCGCGGCTTCCTCGCCCGCTTGTTTCGTCCGGCATTTGGAATGGTTCGCAGCAGTTGGCACATGTATCCGCTGGGAGTTCTCTTCGGACTTGGGTTCGATACGGCCACAGAAATTGGAGTGCTGGGCCTGTCCGCGGCGGAAGGCTCGCGCGGGCTGCCTCTGGTTTCGGTGCTGGTCTTCCCCGCGCTCTTCGCCGCCGGTATGTCGCTCATTGACACGACGGACAACATACTCATGCTCGGCGCTTACGGATGGGCCTTCGTAAAGCCGATCCGCAAGCTTTACTACAACATCGTCATCACGTCAGTCTCCGTGGCCGTGGCCCTTGGGGTGGGCGCGGTGGAGACGCTGGGACTTGTCGCCGGGCGGCTTCACCTTCAGGGTGGCTTCTGGAACTTTGTAGATCATCTCAACAGCCATTTCGGGGTGCTCGGGTATTTGATCGTCGCGCTCTTCGCCGCAAGCTGGGTTATGGCGCTGGTCTTTTATAAATGGCGCGGCCTCGACCGCATCGAATCAACGCCAGAGAGCGCCGGGAGCATCTGAGTTTCACGTCATCAATAACCGCCTTTGTCTGTGCTCAGAGCCAGGTGCTATGCTGCTCGGTCGCTCAGACGCAGTGAAAAACTTATGGCAACGATGCCCTATCTACCGGCCGTACGCAGGAAGATATTCATCCGGGGCGTCGTGCAAGGGGTGGGCTTCCGGCCATTTGTTTACAACCTGGCGCGTTCGCTGGGACTGGCGGGATACGTCCTAAATTCTTCTTCCGGCGTAACCATTGAGGTTGAGGGGCCGGAGCGCGAGGTCGAGCAATTTCTCGACGGGCTGCGCAGCCATCCGCCGCCGCTCGCGCGAATTACCGATGTGACGCTGGAGGAACTTCCCGCTCAGGAAGAGAACGGCTTTGTCATCCGCCAAAGCGTGGCCGGGGACCAGGAATTTGTGCTGGTTTCGACCGACGTGGCCACCTGCGACGACTGCCTGCGCGACTTCACCGATGCCGCAAACCGGCGGTCCGGTTATCCATTCACCAACTGCACCAACTGCGGCCCGCGTTACACCATCGTGCAGGACATCCCCTACGACCGCCCAAAGACCACCATGGCGGAATTTGAAATGTGCAATCTTTGCCGCGCGGAGTACGAGGACCCCGCCGACCGC